>CAZYHE010000019.1:2215-14781 GCA_964647225.1 uncultured Anaerolineales bacterium | reverse complement strand
ACGCCAGGTTGATCGGCCCGCCCAGGAACACTTTGAGCAGCGCGACCGCGCCTTCCACATCGCGGCGATCCACGAGCTGCGACGGGGTGTGGACGTGCCGGCTGGGGATCGAGAGGCAGGTCGCGGGCACGCCGGCGCGCGAAGTCTGGATGCTGCGCGCATCGGTCGTGCCGCCCAGCAGCACCTCGCGCTGATAGGGGATGCCGGCCGCCTCGGCCGCGGCGATCAACAGCCGGTTCAGCCCGGTGTGGCTGATCATGCCGCCATCCTGCACCTTGATCGCCACCCCCTTGCCCATCGCCACTTCCATCGCCGGCGTCGCGTAGGGCAGGTCGCCGGTGAGGGTCACATCGAGCGCGATGCCGATCTCCGGCTCGATGGCGTAGGCCGACGTGGTCGCGCCGCGCAGCCCCACCTCTTCCTGGGTCGTGAACACGGCGTACAGGTCGTGCGCCACCGCCGCGCCCTTCAGCTCGCGGAGGAGTTGCGCCAGCACGATGCAGCCGATCCGGTCATCGTGGTTGGAGGCGAACCAGGCGTTGCCCTGGGCCGCGAACGGATAGATGAAGGTCGCGACATCGCCGACCATCTGCTTGACCTCGGCCCGGCTGGTGGCGCCTACGTCAATGAACATATCCTTGAGCGCGGGCGCTTCGCTGCGCTTGGCCCGGCCATCCAGCCCCACCGTGCCCACCGTGCCGTCGGTGAAACGCACCTGCTTGCCCCAACAGGTCAGCGGGAAGATGCCGCCGACCGGCGCAAAACGCATGAAGCCCTTCTCGTCAATGTGCGTCACCATCAGCCCGATCTGATCCATGTGCGCGGCGAGCATGACCCGTTTGCCGCCGCCCGTGCCGCGGCGGAAGGCCACCAGGTTGCCCAACACATCTACCTTCACATCATCCACCGCGCCCGCGATCTCGTCTCGAATCGCCGCGCGGATTTCTTCCTCGAAACCGGAAACACCGAAAGCCTCGGTGAGTCGTTTGGCTAGTTCTAGCATGAATAAAATCTCCTATTGCGGATTGCGGATTACGTATTTCGTAGTACGTATTGCGTAGCACGTGACGCGCCGTGGCCTGGGGTACGCAATACGCACCACGCACTACGCACCACGCACTATGTCTTCACGCTTCACCCGCTGCAACGCCGCGGCCACCAACTTAACCGTGTTCGTCAAGTCGTTCAAGTTCAGGATGCTGGCCGGGCTGTGGATGTAGCGGCACGGCACGGCCACCGTCACCGCGGGCACGCCGGCGCGGGTCAGATGGATCGCGCCCGAATCGGTGCCGCCGAGGGCCGGCTGCTTGTATTGGATCGCGATCCCTTCGGCCGCCGCAGCGTCTTGCAGCAAGCGCACCATGCCGGGATGCGAGACCAGGCTCCGATCCATCAGCGTGATGGCCGGCCCGGCGCCCAGCCGCGTGACCGGCGAGACATCCTCGTCCGGCGCTTTCGGCGTGTCGTCGCACACGGTGCCTTCCAGGGCGATGGCCGCATCGGGCGCCACACGATAGGCCGCCACGCGTGCGCCCCGCAGCCCCACTTCCTCCTGGACGGTGAAGACGGCGTACAGGTCTACCGGGTAGCGCTCGCTGTCCTGAGTTTGCCGAAGGGCGGCCAGCAGCCCGATGAGCGCGGTGCAGCCGGCCCGGTCGTCGAACGCCTTGCCGCGCACGGTGGGCCAGGCCGGGTCCTCGCTCAAGACGGTGAAGCGCGTGGCAAACGTGCCGTAGTCGCCGACCTTGACCTTGCCCCCGGCCACCTTGTCATCCTCTGCGCCGAGATCAATCGCCAGGTCGTTCAGATCGGGCACGCGCTCGTCCTCATCGTCCGAGGTAAGATGGTGTGGTTTCAGGCCGATGATCCCCGGCACTTTCTCATCGCCGATCACCACCCGCTTCGAGAGCAGCATCCGGCCATCCAGCCCGCCCACGCGGCCAAAGCGCACCAGCCCGCTCTTTTCGATCTGCAGCACCATGAAACCGATCTCGTCCATGTGCGCCGAGACCATCAGCTTCAGCCGCGGTTCGGGGCCGGTGCCCGCCTTGAATGCGATCAGGTTGCCCAGCGCATCCACCTCCACGCGGTCTACCAGCCCTTCGATCTCCGTCTTGATGAGCGCCCGGACCGCCTTCTCGTGGCCGGACGGCCCGAATTCATTCGAGAGCTTCTCCAAAGTTGCGCGCAAATCAGCCATCGTCACACCTCCTCCGGCAACTTCGCCAGGACGGTCGCATCCAACCGGCTGATGAAGGTCGCCAGCAGGCGGGCCGTGCGGTCAATATCGGCCAGCGCCACCATCTCGACCGGCGAGTGCATGTAGCGGACCGGGATGCTGACGAGGCCGGTGGGGATGCCTTCGCGCGTCACCTGGATGGCCCAACCATCGGTGCCGGAGCCGCCGGGGATCGGCTCGTTCACATAGGGGATTTCCAGCGCGTCGCCGGCCTCGCGCAGCCGCTTGACGACCCCAGGATGCATGTTCGGCCCCCAGGCGATGGCCGGCCCTTTGTCCATCGCCACCGTCAGGGTCTCGCTCAGCCCCGGCGTGGCGCCGAACGTCACATCAATCGCGATGGCGATATCGGGCGCGACGCCGAACGCGCTGGTGACCGCGCCGAACAGCCCGACCTCTTCCTGGACGGTCGCCACGGCGAAGACGTCCCAGTCGTGCTTCATGCCCGCCAGATACCCCAGCGCGCCGAGCATGGCCGTCACGCTGGCCCGGTTATCGAGCGCCTTGGTCGCCACGCGGCCGCCGAGCAGCTCGGTGTAGGGGCCGCGCACCACCGCCCGGTCGCCTACGCGCACCATCTCGGCCGACGCCAGGCCCAGATCGACGCGCAGGTCGCCCAGCGGCGTCACCTTCTTGCGCTCATCATTCGTCAGCATGTGCGGCGGCCGGCCGCCGATGTAGCCGGTCAGCCCATTCGGATACTTCTCCGCGCCGGGACCGGTCGGGTAGACCGTCACTTCCTGGCCGGGGAGACCGCGCGCGACTGCGTCGCCGACCTCGCCGACGTGGAGGAAGCCGCCTTCCACCTTGGTGACGATCAGGCCGATCTCATCCATATGCGCGGCCAGCATAATCCGGCCCCCCGGCTTCTCGGCCCCGGACTTGCGGAGGATCACGCTCCCCATCGCATCCACGCGCGCTTCCTGGGCCAAGTCTTTCGCCAGCGCCTGGACGACGGCCGCCACCGGCGCCTCGACGCCCGACGGCCCGTCCACTTCCACGAGCTGCTTGAGCAGCTTGCCGATCTCTGTCTTGTCCATGCCGTTTCCTTCCTGCGCCGGTCTGGCGACAAGCGCAAGAAGGATTGTAGGGCAGAGACCCGTTTGTGTCAAAGCTGATGGATGCGATACCTCGGAAGCCCGGTCACTTGACAGCACGCCGATGACCGGTACAATGCACATACGTCAACCGCACAACAACCCGTTCCAAAAACGGAGGATCGTTTTGACTTCACATATCGCTACCGCCGCTCATTGGGATGAGACGGTCATCGCTACCACACCGCAGCAGCGTTTCCAACTGGGCGGCAGTTGGTGGACATTCCTATTGACGCTCACAGTGCTGATGAGCATGGCCGGCGCGCTCTACACCGCGGGGTGGAGCGAAGGGCTGGACCTGGTGCAGGGGGCGGTCATGGTTAGCGCGACCATCGGGCTGCTGCTGGCGCTCACGCGCTGGAGCGGCCTCTTCGGCGCAATCTACAGCTTCGTGGTAAGCATCCCCGTCACCCTCAATCTGCTGCATTGGGGCTTCTTCCCCGAGCTGAGCCTGCACGACGCCATCCTCGCTATCGCGCAGCGCACCAACGACTGGGCCCTCGCGCTGCTCAACCGCGGGCCGGCCGCCGACAACCTGATCTTCGTGCTCCAACTCTGCTTGCTGGGCTGGTGGATCGCCCATTTCGCTATCTGGAGCCTGTTCCGGCATCAGCAGGTGATCCACGCGATCATCCCGGCGGGCATCGGTCTCCTGGTGGTCGTCTACTACTCGACCCTCAACCTGACCGGCTATCTGATCGTCTACCTGATGGCTGTCGTCCTGCTGGCGATGAGCATCGAACTGGCCCGCAACCAGGCGCGCTGGCGCGTGTTCCAAATCCGCTATGCCCCGGACATCTTCTGGGACTTCCTGAAGGCCGGGCTGATCTTTGCGGTGCTGGTCACCGCGGTGGCGTGGGCCGCGCCGAGCCTGGCCGGAAAGGCCACGATGGAGCGGGTGTTGCGCCCCTTCGACGCACCCTGGCGGCGCTTCGAACAGACCTGGTCGCGCATGTACAAGTCGCTGCGCTACCAGGGGCCGCCGGTGCAGGTGTCCAAGTTCGGCAAGAGTATGGGGCTGGGCGGGCCGGTCAACCTGACCGACCGGCCGATCTTCGAGGCAGAGGTGAGCCGCCGCGTCTATTGGCGCGGCGCGTCGTTCGATTTCTACACGGGCCAGAGCTGGCAGAACACCGACGAGGATCTGATCATCGTGGATCGCTACCGGCCGCTCAACGAGCCGCCCTTCACCATGTACGGCGAAATCACGGCGACGATCCGGCCGATGGAAGTCGGGCAAGATGTGATCTTCGCCGCGCCGCAAGCCTTGCGGGTCTCCGTGCCGGTCAACGCGGAAGCCAGCCGCGTGACGCAAGGCGGCGAACTGAGCGTTTCACTGATGCGCAGCCGGATTCCCATCGGCCGCGACGCGCCGTACCAGGTGGTCTCCGGGCTGACGGTCGCGCCGCAGGAGTCCCTTCGCAAAGTCGGAGACGATTATCCGCAGTGGGTGCGCGATCGCTTCCTGCAGCTCCCCGAAGCGTTCCCCGATTCGGTGCGTCAGGTCGCGATCAGTGTGACCCGGCCATTCACGAACTCATTCGATCAGGCCACCGCGGTCGAGACTTACCTGCGCGGCTTCAAGTACAGCCTGCAAGTTGAAGCGCCGCCGCCCGACGTGGACGCGGTCGAACACTTCCTCTTCACGAGCAAAGAAGGCTATTGCGACTACTACTCGACCGCGATGGTGACGATGCTGCGCGCGGTGGGGATCCCGGCGCGGATGGTGGTCGGTTATACGCCGGGGGAATACCTCCAGCCGGATCTACCCGAGGAGTTGATCATGCAGCAGCCGGTCGGCGGGATCTACCGGGTGCTGGAGCGAAATGCGCACGCCTGGCCCGAAGTCTACTTCCCGGAATATGGCTGGATCCAATTCGAGCCGACCGCGTCCGAGCCGCTGCTGCTCCGACCCACGATCCAGAGCAGCACGCCGATGACCAGCACCGCCCTGCCGCCCGACCGGCCCAACCCCGATGAGTTGGATGACCTGACACCGGATCGCCTGGGCCGCGTGCCGAACAGCCCGGTGAACATGGATCCGCCGGTCATCCGCTGGTTGCGGGCCAACTGGCCGCAGCTTGCCGCGTCGTTCGTCGCGCTGGCGTTGATCGTCGGCGGTGGGCTGCTGATGCGCTGGCGGCGGCAGAATTTCTACCGCCGGCCCGAACTGCTCGCCCGGCTCTTCGACGTGTTGGGGCGGTGGGCCACGCGGCTGCGCGTCCCCTGGGTCGCCAGCCAGACGCCCTGGGAACGGGCGGCGGCCTTCAACCAGGCCGTGCCCGAAGCTGAACCCACCGTGGGCCGGCTGGCGGGCCTGTTCGTCGCGGAACGCTATGGCCGAGAAGCGCCCGGCCAGGAGGTCATGACCGGACTCATCGCGGATTGGGAGCGCCTGGGGCCGACCCTCTGGAAGCGCTGGCTGAGCCTCCAGCTCGCCAGCCTGAACCGGCTGCGGCAGATGGCGCGGCGAGGGTAAGGCCGGTTGCCAACCGGCCCTACATTATGTTATTGTCCCTTGAGCTGCTTGAGTTCCTGGCGGGCGAAGTCCATCGCGCTGGGATCCTGGCCGGGGCCGATCGAGAGGAACTTCTCGAACGCGGCGATGGCGTCATCTTTCTGGCCTTTGAGGCGATAGAGGACGCCCAATCCATAGTAGACTTCGGGCAGGCTCGCCTTGCGGTCGCGCGCCCGGAGCAGGAGTTTCTCCGCCTCGGGCAGGTTGTTCTCCTGGAGCCGCACCGCGCCCAACAGATAGAGCGTGGCGGGGTCGTCCGGCTCCAGGCGCAAAGCCCCCTCGAAGGCCACGCCGGCCTGCGCCAACTGCCCCAACTGATAGTACACGACCCCCAGGTTCGCTTGCGCCGATGCCAGGCTCGGATCGGCGGCCAGCGCGGCCCGGAAGGCTTGCTCGGCTTCGGGCAGGCGACCCTGCCGCACGAGGATATTGCCCAGGCCGAACTGCGCCCGCGCCTGCTTCGGATCGAGCGCGACCGCGTCCCGGAATTCCTGCTCGGCCTTGACCATGTCTCCCGCATCGAAGGCGGCCATGCCGGCCGCCGCATGACCGGCCGCATCGCCCGAAGGGCGCGTGGCCGGAGCGCCGCCGGCGCCCGGCGGCAAGGGCATTCCGCCGCCTACCCCCGGCCCAGACGCGCCGCACCCCGCCGCCAACAGCACGACCAGCATGAGCGTCAGCCAGACCCCGAATCGTCGCATCTTCGACATGATTGCCTCCTGTGTTGCTAAGAATCCATCCAAAAACGCGCCTTGAGCCTGTCGAAAGGCGCTTCGACACGCTCAGCGCCCGTGGCTTTCGGATAAATACTAACCCTGTTTGCACTCCAGGATCACGACCTGCGTCTCTTCCGGCAGATCGGATTTCGTCACCCTGAGGCTTTCCTGGGGCGCGGGTTCGGCAGCGCCCATCTCTTTCAGGAACTTGCTGAGCGGATCCAGCGGCAGGTTGACATACGGCGTCTTGTAATGCATCGGAATCACGATGTGCGGCTCGACGAGGCTGATGACCTCGGCGGCCTTGTCCGCATCCAGGGCGCTGCCGCCGCCCACCGGTATCATCAGCACGTCAATATCCGGCATCGCCTCGACCTGGGCTTGCGTCAACACCCGCGCCAAATCGCCCAGGTGGCACACGGTCAGATCGCCAAACTCGAAGACGAACACCGTGTTCTCCTCTTTGGCCTCGCCTTGCACGCCGGGCGCGCGCCAGGTTTGGATGCCGGTGACGAAGACGCCCTTCACCTCGTACTCGCCCGGCTTGGTGAGCACGCGCGCCTCGCTCTTGATCGCAGCCGCGGCCGCGTGCCCCGGCGCATCATGGCTCACGGTGATGATGTCGGCCCGAACGCGCGGCATCACATAGCCGATGCTCTTGTCGTAAGGATCGGTGACAATCGTCACGCCCCCTTCGCGCACACGAAAACAGGAATGTCCCAACCAATCAATGTCCACGAGAATGCCTCCATCGGAACTGTGTCGCGATTATACCCTGAGCGGCACGTTAAGCCAAGCCACCACCAGCCGCCGAATGAATTCGGGGCGAAGGGGCTTCCCGCCGCAAGGTCGGCCGCCGCCGACCCAAACCGCGTCCACGCAGGTGGACGCCCGGCCATAGGCCCGTTAGCCGCGATTTCAATCGCCCACCATCATGCGTCCGGTTTGACATGGACAATTCACCATTATTGCGTATAATAGCGGGTAACTTGTGATGTTCGCTCAAGCTGAACCGTCAATGCGCTGCGAGGCATCCAAATGGCCCGACCGCTCAACGATTCTCCATATCTCTATGGTCTGCACGACCCCGGCGGCGAGAATATCATGGCCGACGCCGGCGTCTTCGGCTGGGTTCTGTTCACCGAAGCGATCGGCTGCGAGCCGAATGACATGGGCGGCAAGGATTTCGGCCCCTGGGCAAACCGGGGGTTCGGCATCCTGGTGCGGCTCAACAACGGCTACTCGCCGGACGGCACGATTCCGCCGGCCAGCCGCTACGGCGACTTCGCCAAACGCTGCGCCAATTACGTGCGCAACTCGCCCGGCGCCCACATCTGGATCATCGGCAACGAGATGAACTACCCGATCGAGCGGCCGGGGGTCAAGCAAGAGGGGGATCGGCTCGTCAATCCCGGTGAGGCGATCACACCGAGCATGTACGCCAACTGCTATCGGCAGTGTCGCACGGCCATCAAAGCGGTGCCCGGCCACCAGAACGACCAGGTGATCGTCGGCGCGCCCGCGCCCTGGAACAACCAGACCGCTTACGATGGCAATCCCCACGGCGACTGGTGCAAGTATCTGACCGACATCCTGACCATTTTAGGCCCGGCCAACTGCGATGGGATTTCGATCCACACCTACACGCACGGCAGCAACCCGGAGTTCATCTATAATGAATACAAGATGGGCGACGAACGCTTCCGCAACCGGGAGTATCACTTCCGCACCTACCGCGACTTCATGCAGGCGATCCCCAACAGTATGCGCGCGCTGCCGGTCTACCTGACGGAAACAGATCAGGATGAACCGTGGTTGGATAACAACAATGGTTGGGTGCAGCGCGCCTACGGCGAGATTGATGCCTGGAACAAAGCCGCCGGCAACCAAAAAATCCGAGCCGTGATCCTCTACCGCTGGCCGCGGCATGACCGGTGGTACATCGAGGGGAAGAACGGCGTCATCGAGGATTTCAAGCAGTCGTTGGGGCATCGGTACAACTGGGAGCGGTATATCCAGGCACAGCCCGTCCAACCGCAACCCACACCGCCCCAACCGACGCCACCGCAGCCCGACCAGCCGGTCACGCCGCAACCCGCGCCGACCGAGCCGGTGGCTTTCCCACAAACCGGCAAGAAAGCGCAAGGCGCGTTCGCGGCTTTCTACCGGAAGTATGGCGTAGAACTGACCGGGTTCCCGATCAACGACGAGTACAAGCACACGGAGAGCGGCCTCAAGACGCAAGACTGGCAGCGCGTGGTCATGGAGGAGTTCCCCGCGGGCAGCAGCCAGGTGCGCCTGCGGTTGGCGGGGGCCGAGGCCGCCGATCTGCGCCAGAAGGTGTCGGCCCTGCAGGGGCAGGTCACCGCGCTCCAGCAGCAGATCAAGCAATTACAGCAAACGGGCGGGGGCGGCCCCAGCGCGCCAGAAATCAGCGACATCACGAGCCTGCTGCCGCGCAACCCAACCGGCTTCTTCAAGCGCCCCGCCGGCGCAATCCAGAACATCGTCATCAACCACACGGCGGTGCGGGCCGAAGTGGGCGCGGAGCGCGTGGCGAAGGCCCACATGCAGAACTGGCCGGGTATCGTCGGCCAATTCTTCATCACCCACCAGGGCGAGATCCAACAGACCAACCCGATTGACGAGGTGGTCGCGCAGAACCAGCCCTGGATCTACAACGGCATCAGCATCTACGTGGCGGGCAACTTCGACGAAGCCGTGCCGAACGAGCCGCAGATGGGCGCGCTGACGTCGCTCTGCGCGTGGTTGATGGCGACCCACGGTCTGCCGCTGGAGGCGATCAAAGGCGCGCAGGAGTTGATAAAGACAGGCTCGCCCGGCAAGCAGTGGGCGACCGGCCAGAACTGGAAGGCGCAACTTCAGGAGCGCGTGCGCAGCCTGCCCACGCCGGTGAAGCCGGGCGGCCCGACCACCGATGGCGAAGCCGCCGCGTTGCGCGGCCAGGTCGCGGCCCTCCAGGCGCAACTAACCGCGCTCCAGACCCAACTCCAGGGCTTGAATGGCGAGCTTTTCACCCTGCAAGAACGCAACGCCGCGCTCACGGCGGAGGTCGAGCTGTTGCGCAGCACCGGTGGCGGCGGCGGCGCGACCCGGCTCGCCAAGCCGGCGCTGACCGACATCTCACAGCAGTTGCCGCGCACCGCGGGCAGCCCGAAGCCGCGGCCGTCGGAGCAGATCACGGCGTTGGTCATCAACCACACTGCGGTCGCTCCGAGCGTCGGGGCCGATCGGCTGGCCGCGGCGCACCAGAAACGCTGGGGGGCGATCCTCTATCACTTCTTCATCACCGGTGACGGAGCCATCCAGCAGACCAACCCGGTGGATCAGACCGTGGACGTCTCGCAGCCGTGGCTGGCGCAGGGGATCAGCATCGCCGTGGCGGGCGATTTCACCGCGCAGGCGCCGACCGACGCCCAGCTCGATGCGACGGCCCAGTTGTGCGCGTGGCTGCTGCAAGAGCACAAGCTGTCGGTCGAGGCGGTGAAGGGGGTCAGCGAGTTCATCGCCACCCAGTCGCCGGGCGCGCAATGGCTGACCGGCAAAAACTGGAAGGGCCTGCTGACCGCGCGGATCGCCGACATCCAGAAGACCGCGCCGCCCGCGCCCGGGCCGACGCCAGCAGACAACACCGCCCTCCTGGCGCTACAAGCTCAGGTGCGACAGCTTCAGCAGACCCTCAACCAGGCCCAGGCCAGCATCAGCGCCCTGACGACGGAACGCGACCAGTTGCGCGCGCAACTCAGCCAAGCGCCCAACGTCGCCCAACTCAACCAGCAGATCCAGACGTTGGGCCAGCAACTCCAGGCGGCCAACAGCGACAAGACGACCCTGGCGCAGCAAGCGCAGACCTTGACCGGCGAGAAGGCCACGCTCAATCAGCAGGTGCAGGCGCTCAACGCGGCGCAGGCGACATTGAAGCAGCAGGTTCAGACGCTCACCACCGACAAGGCCACGCTGACGCAGCAGGCGCAGACGCTCACCACCGACAAGGCCGCGCTGACGCAGCAGGCGCAAACCCTCACCACCGACAAGGCCGCGCTGACGCAGCAGATCGCGGCGGTGCGAGCGCAGCTTGCCCCCCTCCAGCAAGCGTTGGGCCAGGCGCAGGCCGACATCAGCGCGCTGACCATGGAACGCGATCATTTGCAGGCGCAGGTTCAGACAGGCGCCGGCGGCGCCCAGGTCAACCAGCAGATTCAGGCGTTGAACGCGCAGATTAAGAAGGTGGAGGCCGACAGGACAAAACTGACCCAACAAGTGGAGGCTTTGACCGCGGAAAAAGCAAGGCTGACCGCGCAGATCGTGATATTGCAGCAACAACTCAATAACGCGCAGAACGGCAATAACAAGCCGCCGGCAGCCGGAGTGCCGGCGCCCGATATCAAGGACGTGGTGGATCAACTGCCCAAACACGCGATCAACCGCTATCTAGCGCGTTCGCTCGACAAGATCACGCACCTGACGATCCATCACAGCGCCGCGCCGGGCAACGTGGCAATCGAGACGATCGCCCGCTACCATGTCAACAACAACAACTGGCCGGGTATCGGCTACCATTTCTGCGTGGAGCCGGATGGCACGATCTACCAGGTCAACAAGCTCGAAACAATCTGCTACCATGCCGGCGTCGTCAACGACTACACGGTCGGCATCTGCATCGAAGGAGATTTCCGCAAGGGCGTCATCCCCACGCCGTTGCAGATTCAGAACGCCGCGCACCTGGCCGCCTGGCTGGCGACCAAACTGCGCATCCCGGTGGACAACATCATGGGCCACCGGGAGTATCCGCAGAATCCCACCGAGTGCCCCGGCGACGAGTGGGCCACCGGGAAGCAGTGGAAGCTCATGCTCCACGAGCGCGTCCGTTCCGTCCTGGGCGGCGACCTCACGCCCTCGGTGAAGACCCTCGGCCATTATCTGCTCTTCTGGCAGCGGGCCAATGAGTGGGCGCGCGAAGACTACGGCGCAGCCGCCAACTATGTCGCCCGCTTCCGTCCGACCCTCGGCTTCTTACCGGAAGACGCCCGCAACGCCCAATACGTCACGATCGTCGGCGGGCCGGCGGGCGTGCCCGCGGAGACCGAACAGATGCTCAGGAATGCCGGCTGCAAGGTCGAGCGCCTGGCCGGCCGCGATTTCACGGATACCAAGCGCATGTTGGACGATCTGGCGCAGCGCGGACAGCGCTTCCAGACGTTTGCCATGTGAGATAACGACACCGATCATGCCCGATGCCTACCAGATCCATCTGCCGATTTTCGAAGGCCCGCTCGATTTATTGCTCCAATTGATCGAGCGGGAGAAGCTCGACATCAGCGTGGTCACGATCGCGTCGGTCACCGATCAATTCCTGGCCTACATCCGGCAGATCGAAGAGGTGCAACCGCACATCCTGGCCGATTTTCTGGTGCTGGCCGCCCGCCTGGTCTGGATCAAGTCGCGCATCCTGCTGCCCCAGCCCGCGCAGGGGGATGACGAAGCAGAAGAAGACCCGGGCGAGGCGCTGGCCCGGCAGCTCAAGGAGTACAAACGATTCAAGGAGGCCGCGCAACTGCTGCGGGAGATCGAGGAGCGCGGCCGGCACACCTATCCGCGCGTCGCGCCGCCCCCGGAGCTTGACGCCCACCTGGCCGACGGCAGCATCACCCTGGCCGACCTGCTGGCGGCCGCGCAGCGCGCGTTGGCCGGCCTGCCCGACAGCCTAAGCCTTCCCCCGGTTCCCGCCGGGGTCGTCGTCCCGTTCACCCTCACCATCCGCGACCAGATCGGGCTGATCCGCGAGAAGACGGCCGGCGGCCGCGGCGTCACCTTCCGCTCGCTGCTGCAATACGCCCGCCAACGCGTCGAAATGATCGTGACGCTGCTGGCCGTGCTCGAATTGATCAAACGCCGCGAGATCCACGTGACGCAAGCGGCCATGTTCGGGGAGATCATGATCGTGCCGGCCCCAGACGCCGCGGGGCGGCGCGCGG
>CAZYHE010000019.1:0-2115 GCA_964647225.1 uncultured Anaerolineales bacterium | reverse complement strand
ATGTTCGGGGAGATCATGATCGTGCCGGCCCCAGACGCCGCGGGGCGGCGCGCGGCGAACGCCGACAACTTCGAGGAATCCAACACCGAAGAGGGCGGGTCTTAACCTTCCGGCGCATCACCCGACCGGCGTAGCACAGCCCCTTGTGGGCGTCCCGGCGGCTCTATGCTACGTCAATTTATCGGGGCGCGCGACCTTCCGGCGTTGGGCTGGGTTGCATCCTCAGTCGGCGGGCGTGACGCCAGGAGAGGATGGCGAGAACCAGGCTGGCGCCGATCAAATCCACCAGCAGATCGCTGACCGTCATCGTGCGCCCCGGCACGAAACTCTGATGAAACTCATCGCTCGCGCCGTAGAGCACCGCCAGCAGGAGCGCCGCCGTCGCGGGATAGCGCACCCCCGACCCGCGCAGCGCCCACCACAACAGCCCGGCCAGCAAGCTATACGCCGCCAGGTGGCCGCCGATCTCATCCACCCCCGGCAAGCCGGGGGTCAAATCGGGCAGGAATGACTGGGCCGACAGCGCAAAGATCACCGCCATCCAGGCCACCACCGCGGCCCACCGAAAACCCACGTGCGCACCAAACCTCACAAGCATATCTCTCCCCTGCTCTGGCCGGTCTCCGACCGAGCCAGCCGCGGAACTTATCCTTTACAAACCCTCATCACGCGCGCTCACCGAACGCCCGGTCATACGCGGCCAACGCAACGTGCGCCAGGTGATCCCATGTGAATCGTTCGGCCACGCGCGCCCGCGCCGCGGCCCCCAACCGGGCCATGCGCTCCGCATCCGCCAGCAGCGCCGCCACTTCTCGCGCAAACGCAGCCTGATCGCCCGCCGCGATCAACACCCCCGCGTCGCCGAGCGTGGCCGGCAGCTCCCCCACCGCGTAGGCGACGATCGGCAGCCCGGCGGCCATCAGCTCGAGCACCTTGGCGCTGTGTCGCGCCCGGTTCGGCGGAGTATCATCCCACGGCACGAGCGCGACCTGGGCACGCGCCCACACCTCCGGCAACTGCGCCGGCTCGACCCACCCGGCCACGGTGACGCCGGGCACATCCGCCAGCCCGCGCTCCTCCCCAGCCACCCCGCGCCCCACCACCATCAGATGCGCGTCGGGTCGCGCCGCGCGGACGCGCGCCCAGATGGCCGTCACTTCGTCCGCGCGCACGCCCGCGAAGCGCGTGTAAAGGAGTGCAGATGGCGACTCGGCGGTTGAACCCGCAGTGACCGCCGCCAAACCGACCTGCATCGGCGGTTCCAGTCCGCGCGCCACGCCATTATGTAAAACGAAGATCCGATCCGGGGCCGCGCCGAAAGCGACCGCGCGCTGGCGCAGGCACTCGCTGGCCACCGTCCACGCGGCGGCGTGAGACAGGCCGTGGCGTTCCTGCCAGGCGAAGACGCGCTTCTGGAGCGGCGAATAGCCCGTGCGCGGGTCGTCGTTCCAGCCGCCCGGCCCTTCCCAATCGTCGCTGTCCACCACCAGCCGCGGGCCGGATCGGTTCAAGGCGGCCGCCAGCCAGAGGGCCGTCGCGACCAGCCCGGATGGCCCCTTGGGCTTGAACGTGTGGACGAGGTCGGGCTGCCAGGCGCGCACCGCGCGGAGCAGCCGCCAGGCCAACGCGGCGTGCCAGGCCGGCCCGACCGCGGCGTGCGGCAGCGCCACGTTGATGACCTCCACGCCGGCCTCACGCCACCGCCGGCCCGAATCTTCCGGGCTGTCGTAGGGCGGGATGAAAACCGCCAGCGTGTGCCCCAGACGCGCCAGCGCCCGCGCCAGGGGCAGCAGTCGGGCGCGCGTGGTACCCTTGGCCCGCAATCCAAAAGGCGCAACGAAGGCGATCCGCCGGCCATCCGCCGATTCAGACCTTTGAGGTTTCGGAAACCTCAAAGGTCTCGGCAGCAATGCGCCACTCATTTAGGCTCCAGGTTATACGTCAGCCCCGCGATCCACCACCGGCCCTCGCGCTTCACGAAGCTCCAACGGTCGCCGCCGGGCGAAACCTCCTGGCCGATGCGCGTCGTGCTGATCGCAGTGGCGCGGTCGCCGTCAATCATGATCTCGATATCGGTCGGGCTGTTCACCGTAGGGTTGCCGGGCAACACCAGCA
>CAZYHE010000018.1:0-18380 GCA_964647225.1 uncultured Anaerolineales bacterium | reverse complement strand
TCCGCGAGGGTGGCCGCACGGTGGGCGCGGGCGTCATCACCAAGCTCATCGAATAAGGTACGGAGTTTTCCATATGGCAAAAAACAGAATTCGCATCCGGCTCAAGGCTTTCGATCATCGGGTCTTGGATGACTCTGTCCGCAAGATCGTGGACGCGGCAGAACGCACCGGCGCGGCGGTTGTCGGCCCTGTGCCGCTGCCGACCAAGATCGAAAAGTTCACGGTCAACCGGGCGGCCTTTATTGACAAGGACAGCCGTGAGCAGTTCGAAATCCGCACGCACAAGCGGCTGATTGACGTGGTTGATCCCGGTTCGAAGACGATCGAGAACCTGACGAAGCTGGATTTGCCAGCGGGTGTGGATATCGAGATCAAACTGTAGGAGACAGGAATCAGGAGTCAGGAGTCAGCATGGCGAACCGCCTGACCCCTGATGCCTGATCCCTGATCCCTACTATCGGGATGATGCGGCCAGACCGGAGACAAACTTCGGGGGTCACGACAGTCCCAAGGAGGCTGGATGAAGGGGATACTCGGACGGAAGGTGGGCATGACCCAATTGCTCACCGCGCGGGGTGAAGTGGTGCCGGTGACGATTATCGAGGCGGGGCCTTGCTTCGTCACGCAGGTCAAGACCGTTGAACAGGATGGCTACACGGCCATCCAGTTGGGGTTCGAGCAAACGCAGCAACGACGGCTCACCAAGGGGCAAGTCGGCCATCTCAAGCGCCGCGGCATGCCCCATGATGTGCCGATGGTGCGCGTCTTGCGCGAGCTGCGCGTGCGCGACATCGAAAATTACCAATTGGGGCAGAAGATCCTGGCGGACATCTTCACCACGCACGAGCGGGTGGATGTGGTGGGCATCTCCAAGGGGCGCGGCTTTCAGGGCGGCGTGAAGCGACATGGCTTCCACGGCGGCCCGCGCACGCACGGTCAATCGGACCGGTTGCGCGCGCCTGGCGCCAGCAGCTCAGGCACCACGCCGGGCCGGATCTACAAGGGCAAGCGGATGGCGGGTCACATGGGCAACGTGCCGGTGACTGTCGCGAACCTTCGGGTCGTCCTCGTGGACGGTGAGCGCAATCTGTTGGCAGTGCGCGGTGCGGTGCCCGGCGCCAAGGGCGGCTTGCTCCTTGTCACCGAAGCGCGGAAGCAGGGGTAGTGACCATGCAAGTCTCATTGATGAATGTGGCCGGCGAACAAGTCGGCGAAGTCGAGCTGGCCGATACCATTTTTGCCGCGCCGATTAACATCCCGTTGATGCACCAGGCGGTCGTGCGCCAGATGGCGAACGCACGGTTGGGTACGGCCAAGGTGAAGGGCCGCAGTGAAGTGGCGGGCGGCGGCCGCAAACCGTGGAAGCAAAAGGGCACGGGGCGCGCACGCCAGGGTTCGACGCGGGCGGCCCAGTGGCGCGGCGGCGGCATCATTTTTGGCCCCACCCCGCGCTCCTACGAGCAGAAGCTGCCGCGCAAGATGCGCCGCGCGGCGGTCTGCTCGGCGCTGTCGGTGAAGGCGGCCGAAGACCGGCTGGTGGTGCTGGATCAACTCGCCATCACGCAGCCCAAGACGCGCGAGATGGCCGCGGTGATGAGCCGCCTGGCTGTAAATTCGAGCGCCCTGATCCTGATGGCTGAGGCTGACGAGATGGTGGAACGCGCCAGCAACAACCTGCCGGACATCAAACTGCTGCGAGCCGAATATGTCAATGTGCGTGACCTGCTGAGTTATGACTTCCTGGTCATCCCGCAGCGCGCGCTGAGTGTGATCGAGACGATCCTGGGCTAGGGCGGAGGAAGAGATGCACGTTTATGATGTACTGCGGCGGCCGATCGTGACCGAGAAGAGTACTGCCCAGGCGGATGCGGCTCGTCAATATACCTTCGAAGTGGATCAGCGGGCCAATAAGATCCAGGTGAAAGATGCGGTCGAGACGGCCTTCAACGTGAAGGTGGTCAATGTTTCGATCATCTGCATCCCGGCCAAGGTCGGGCGCTACGGCCGCGCGACGGTCATCAAGAAACCGGCCTTGAAGAAGGCCGTGGTGACCCTGGCGGCGGGCGGCTCGATCCAGCTCTTTGAAGGCGTCTGATTCGACTGAGGAGTTTGTCGCATGGCGATCAAGATCTACAAGCCTACAAGCCCCGGTCGACGCGGCATGTCAGGCTACACCTTTGAGGAACTCAGCCCGGTGGATCCGGAGCGTTCGCTGTTGCGTGCGGGCCGCAAGATTACGGGCCGCAACAACCAGGGGCGCGTCACGGTGCGGCATCGTGGCGGCGGGCACAAGCGGCTGTACCGTGTGGTGGATTTCCGGCGGGATAAGCTCGGTGTGCCGGGCCGTGTCGCTTCCATCGAATACGATCCGAATCGTTCGGCCCGTATCGCGCTGGTGGTCTACGCGGACGGTGAGAAGCGCTACATTGTGGCGCCGCTGGGTCTGCAGGTCGGCAGTCAGATCATGTCTGGCCCGGAGGCCGAGGTGCGCATGGGCAACGCGCTACCGCTGAAGAATATCCCGCTGGGCACGGTGGTGCATAACGTGGAACTTCAGCCGGGGCGTGGTGGTCAGCTCGCACGGTCGGCGGGGGTGGGCGCGCAGTTGATGGCGAAGGAAGGCGACTACGCCATGTTGCGCCTGCCAAGCGGTGAACTGCGCCGGGTGCCGGTGGTGTGCATGGCGACGATCGGGCAGGTGGGCAATCCCGAACACGCCAATATCAAGATCGGCAAAGCCGGTCGCAAGCGCTGGCAAGGCTGGCGGCCTGCGGTGCGTGGTGTGGCCATGGAGCCGAACTCGCATCCGCACGGTGGTGGTGAAGGTCGGACGCCCGTCGGCATGCCCAGCCCGAAGACGCCGTGGGGCAAGCCCGCGATGGGGTATAAGACCCGCAAGAACAAGCGCACCGATAAGTTCATCGTGCGCCGTCGCAGCAAGAAGAAGTGATAGGGGAATGACGTATGTCGCGATCTCTTAGGAAAGGCCCGTACGTTCAGCCGAAACTGCTGAAGAAGGTCGAGGCGATGAATCGCACCGGCAAGAAGCAGGTCGTCAAGACTTGGTCGCGTGCTTCGACTGTCTTTCCGCAGATGGTGGGTCACACGATTGCTGTTCACGATGGCCGTCGCCACGTGCCCATCTACGTGGCCGAGAACATGGTCGGTCACAAGCTGGGCGAGTTTGCGCCGACCCGCTTCTTCCGCGGCCACGTGCGCAGCGAGAAGAAGACGGTCACGCGCTAAGCGAGAGGTGAGAGAATGGCAACTCGAGCGATAACGAAGTATGTGGGCATCTCGCCTCAGAAGGTGCGCCAGGTGATTGCGCAGGTGCGCGGCATGCAGGCCGAACAGGCGTTGGCGATGCTGCGCCACATGACGCAGTCGGCGGCCCAGCCGGTCGCCAAGACGATTGCGTCGGCGCTGGCGAATGCCGATGAGAATGAGGGGTTGACCCGCTCTGATATGTATGTCGCCTCGATCTCGGCTGATGGTGCGCCGTTGCGCAAGTGGCGGCGGTTTGGAGCACGGGGACGGTTCAAACCCATCATCCGTCGGTCTTCACACATCACGGTTGAGCTAGAGGAACGCTAGTCAGGAGGCTGCTTTGGGCCGAAAAGTTCATCCCATTGGCTTTCGTCTGGGTACGATAGAGCATCACCGCTCGCGCTGGTTTGCCGAGGGCGATGAGTACAAAGTCCTCATCAGTGAGGATCGCAAAATCCGCCAACTGGTCCAGAAGTCACTGCCGGAAGCGGCGATCTCGAAGGTTGAGATCGAGCGTTTCCCGCCCAACCAGGTGCGGGTTACGGTGCATTCGGCCAAACCGGGTGTGATCATCGGGCGCAAGGGCGCTACGGTGAACGCGCTTCGCAATGACCTGCAGCAGATGACCAACAAAAAGGTCAAGCTGGACATTGCCGAGATCGAGCGCCCGGAGATGGATGCGTTTTTGGTGGCTGAAAGCATCGCGGAACAGCTTCAGCGCCGTATTTCACATAAGCGCGCGATGAAGCAGGCGGTGTTGCGCGCGCTCAAGAGCGGGGCGAAGGGTTGCATGATCCGCTGTGGCGGTCGTCTGGCCGGCGCGGAAATGGCCCGTGTGGAGACGATGCGTGAGGGCCAGGTGCCCCGCCACACCCTGCGCGCGGAGATTGATTATGCTCGCAGCGAGGCCCTGACGACCTATGGCCGGATCGGTATCAAGGTCTGGATCTATAAGGGCGAAATCCTGCCGGGCGCCGAGTAACCACGATCTGCAATTTGCCATCTGCGGTTTGCGGCGGGCTTTAGCGGCCCGGCAAGTCGCAGATCGTAAATGGCACACGAGGAGTGTTGAGTATGTTGTTGCCAAAGCGCGTGAAATATCGCAAAGTCCATCGTGGGCGCAGGCGGGGTATGGCCAGCCGTGGCAACCAGGTTTCGTTCGGTGACTTCGGGCTGCAGGCGTTAGGCCCTGCATGGCTGAGCAGCCGGCAGATCGAGGCCGCGCGGCGGGCCATCGTGCGCTATTTGCGACGGGGTGGCAAGCTGTGGATTCGCGTCTTCCCGGATCACGCTGTGACGAAGCGGCCGGCGGAAACCCGGATGGGTGGCGGTAAAGGCGCGGTCGACTATTGGGCGGCGGTGGTGCGGCCGGGGCTGATGCTGTTCGAAGTGTCTGGCGTGACCGAGGAAGAGGCCAAGTCCGCGATGCGGTTGGCTTCTCACAAGTTGCCGATCGCGACGCAATTTGTGCGCCGGGACGCTGGCGCAGGGGAGGAAAGCTGATGCGCCCGAGTGAGCTGCGTAACCTGTCGCAGGTGGAAATCGGCCGGCATCTGGATGAAGCGCACCAGGAGATGTTCAACCTGCGCTTCCAGTTTGCGGCCGGTCAGTTGAAGAATTCGGCCCGTCTGGGCCAGGTCCGGCGCGAGATCGCCCGGCTGCGGTCGCTCATGCGCGAGCGTGAGTTGGCGGCGGCTCAGGAGGGATGACGATGGAAGCACAACGTAAACGGCTGATCGGTCAAGTGGTCAGCAATAAGATGGAGAAGACCGTGGTCGTCGTCGTGCGCCGCACTCGCCGGCACCCGCTGTATGGCAAGGTCATCCGGGTGAGCAAGCGCTACAAGGCGCACGACGAGAACAGCGAGTGTCAGCTCGGTGATTCCGTGCGCATCATCGAGTCTCGTCCGTACAGCAAGGACACGCACTGGCGGGTTGAGGCGGTCCTCCAGCGGGCAGCGCAGGTGGATACCACCCCGTTGCAGGCCGAGTAGAGGTGCAGCGATGATTCAGCAGGAAACCAGACTCAAGGTCGCCGACAATACGGGCGCCAAGGAGATCCTCTGCATTCGCGTGCTGGGTGGCTCGCTTCGGCGGTATGCGCACCTGGGCGATATCATCGTCGCATCGGTGAAGCAGGCTGCTCCCAACGGCGCAGTGAAAGAAGGCGAAGTGGTGCGGGCGGTCATCGTGCGCACGACCTATCCGCAAGGTCGCGTGGATGGTTCGCACATCAAGTTCGATGATAATGCCGCCGTGATCATTGACCAGGGGCGGGCGCCGCGTGGCACGCGCATTTTCGGGCCGGTGGCTCGTGAGCTGCGCGATCGGGGATTCATGCGTATCGTATCGTTGGCGCCGGAAGTGCTGTAGGGAGTAGTGAGCATGGATATTCGCAAGGGCGATAAGGTGGTCGTGATCGCGGGCGACGATCTGGGCGCGGAAGGCGAGATTCATAGCGTCGTGCGGGCCAAGTGGGGGAAGGGTCGCCGGTCGGGCGAACTCAAGCCGCAGGCCGACCGGGTGATTGTGGCTGGCGCGAACCTTGTCAAGAAGCACCAGCGCCGCACGGGCGATGTCCGAACCCAGTTCGGCATCATCGAGCGCGAAGCGCCGATTCACGTTTCCAATGTGATGTTGGTGTGCCCGCGGTGCAGCAAGCCGACTCGGCTGGCCCACCGGGAGCATGCTGACGGCAGCCGCTCGCGCATCTGCAAGCAGTGTGGCGAGCCAGTTGATGAGTGAGGCGTAGTACGTAGTGCGTAGTACGTAGTGCGGAGTGCGTAAGGCGTGGTCCTGGGGAGGTATCCCATCTCGGGCACGCAACACGCAACACGCAACACGCAACACGCAACACGCAATACGTTTCTCCTCCGCTCAGGGCGCCACGGCGGCCCTGTACACGGACGGGAGCAGAGAGAATGGCAACACCGAGATTGCTGGAACGGTATCGTAAAGAGGTTGTGCCGGCCCTGGAAAAAGAGTTCGGCTACAAGAACGTGATGCAGGTCCCGTACGTTGAAAAGGTGGTCCTGAACATCGGGATGGGCGAGGCGCTGCAGAACGCGAAGTCGTTGGATGCCGCGGCGAACGATCTGACCATCATTGCTGGCCAGAAGCCGGTTTTTACGAAGGCAAAGCGCTCCATCGCGGCCTTCAAGCTGCGCGAGGGTAACACCATCGGCGTGACGGTGACGCTGCGCAGCGAGCGGATGTGGAGCTTCCTCGATCGGCTGATGGGTATTGCGCTGCCGCGCCAACGTGACTTTCGGGGTGTCTCGCCAGATTCGTTCGACGGCCGGGGCAATTATAGCCTGGGGTTGCGCGAACAACTGATTTGGCCTGAGATCAACTACGACAAGATTGATAAAGTGCGTGGTATGGCGGTTACCGTGGTGACCACGGCCAAGACCGACGAAGAGGGCCGCCGCCTGCTGGCGCTGTTGGGAATGCCGTTCCGCAAGTAGTGCGCAAGCCAGGCGAACGATTGGAGGAGAGCAGTGTCCAAGACATGTATGCCATTTCGTGAGCAGCGGCGCAAGTTTGCCGTGCGTGTGCGCAATCGGTGCAGCGTCTGTGGTCGGCCGCGCGGGTACATGCGCCGGTTTGATCTGTGCCGCATCTGCTTTCGCGAGCAGGCCCTGAAGGGCAATTTACCGGGTGTCGTCAAATCGAGCTGGTAGAAGACCAGTCTCGCTGGGGCTGCTAAGAGCCACCCGGGATGGGGGCTGACTGGCGGTCTGATGAGGAGCGACGGAAAGAATGATCAACGATCCAATTGCTGATATGCTGACACGCATCCGTAAC
This sequence comes from uncultured Anaerolineales bacterium, assembly GCA_964647225.1. Taxonomy (GTDB): domain Bacteria; phylum Chloroflexota; class Anaerolineae; order CG2-30-64-16; family CG2-30-64-16; genus CAZYHE01. The sequence continues at coordinate 11,307 of CAZYHE010000018.1, read as the reverse complement.
GGTCTCATGGTGCGCCAGAAGCAGGTGGTCTTGCCCGGATCCAAGGTGAAGATTGCCCTGGCGCGCATCCTGAAGGAAGAGGGCTTCATCAAGGACTTCGAGGTGACCAAGGACGTGCCTCAGCCGCAAGTGCGTATCGTCTTAAAATATGATCGGGACCGCAAGTCCATTATCACAGGCCTGTTGCGCATCAGTAAGCCAGGCCGCCGGATGTATGTGAAGCGCAGCGAAATCCCCTGGGTGTTGAGTGGCCTGGGCGCCGCCGTGTTGAGCACGCCGCAAGGAATCATGACGGGCCATAAGGCGCGCCGGCTTGGGCTGGGCGGCGAAGTGCTTTGCTACGTCTGGTAGACTGGATGGAGGTAGGACAGTGTCTCGTGTAGGAAAGATGCCTATCCCGCTGCCGAAGGGCGTGACTGTGGCGATTGACCCGGGCAATGCGATTACCGTCAAGGGGCCGAAGGGTCAGCTTGCGCAGCAGTTTTCGCCCGATATCAACGTAGAGTTGCAGGGCAGCGAGTTGCGTGTGTCGCGGCCGAGTGATGCCGATCGGCATCGCGCGTTGCATGGCTTGACCCGCGCGTTGTTGAACAATATGGTGACCGGCGTGAGCAGCGGGTTCACGCGCTTGCTCGATATCGAGGGTGTCGGGTATCGCGCCGGCATCTTGGGCAAGAACCTGGTGGTGCTTGTCGGTTATTCGCATCCCGTCGAAGTCGTCCCGCCCGTGGGCATTACATTCGAGGTGGATCGGACCGGTCGTCAGGTCACGATTAGCGGGATTGACAAGCAAGTGGTCGGCGAGATGGCCGCTGAGATCCGAGGGCTGCGTCCGCCGGAGCCGTACAAGGGCAAGGGTGTGCGCTACCGTGGTGAGAAGGTCCGCCAGAAGGCCGGCAAGAGTGGTAAGGTCGGCGGTAAGGGCGGGAAGAAGTAGTCGGTTCCCCGTCGCGGTGAGGAGCCGTGGGGATATCTCCGAGTTGGGGTTGCGGGTGGTGTCTGCTGCCCGATCTTGCCCCCAGGCAAGCCCCCCAACCGGTTAGGAGGATCACAGTCAATGGCCAAGGACACGAGTCGAGAAGCTCGCGATCGCCGGCATGAGCGCCTCCGCAAGCGCACGCATGGCACGTCCGAGCGACCTCGTTTGAATGTATTTCGCAGCTTGCAGCACATTTATGCGCAGGTGATTGACGACGAATTGGGTCACACCCTGGCCGCGGCGTCAACCCTGGATCCCGAGTTGCGCGGGAAGTTGGACGGTCTCTCTAAGTCCCAAGAGGCGGCGCGTGTAGGCAAGTTGGTTGCGGAACGCGCCCTGGCACAGGGGCTGAAATTGGTCGTTTTTGACCGAGGCGGTTACCCCTACCATGGCCGTGTCAAAGCGTTGGCCGATGGCGCACGCGAGGCAGGACTGGAGTTTTAGGAGGACGGATGCCAGGCAGAGAAAGAACTCAGCGCGGCGAGCAGAGTAAGGATCGGCAGCGCAAGCCGCGCGAACGCGAAGAAGAACGCGAGCAACTCGACGAGCGGGTTGTGCATATCGCCCGTACCTCAAAAGTGCTGAAGGGCGGCCGGCGGTTTGCTTTCCGGGCAGTCGTCGTTGTGGGCGACAACCACGGCCAGGTGGGCTTTGGTGTGGGTAAGGCCCGCGAAGTGCCGGAAGCGGTGCGCAAGGCTTCGGAGCGCGCCCGCAAGGTGATGCGGCCGTACCCGATGGTCGGCACGACGATCCCGCACGAGGCGTTGGGCGATGCCAGCGCGGCCCGTGTGTTGTTGCGGCCGGCCCGCCCGGGCACCGGCGTCATCGCGGGTGGCGGGGTGCGTGCAGTGCTGGAAGCTGCGGGCGTCCGGGATATCCTGACCAAGAGCCAGGGCAGCGCCAACATGCTCAACGTGGTCGCCGCGACCTTCAAGGCGTTGGAAATGTTGAAGAACCCGGAAGAAGAAGCCAAGCGTCGGGGCAAGTCCGTGGAATCCATGACCCCCTTCTGGCTGCGCGGCAGCCAAGGAGGCTCGGATGGCGAGTGAAGCGAAGAAGGTGCGCATCACGTATAGCACCAGCTTTATCGGCGTGCAGGGCGATCAGAAGGATACGATCCGGCGGCTGGGCTTCACCAAGCTCCAGCAGACCGTGGAGCAGCCCGACACCCCGGTCATTCGCGGGATGATCCACAAGGTGCGTCACCTGGTGACTGTGGAAGAAATCGGCGGATAACGCCCGACTTAACGACGGAGACCGCCTTCGTCGGCCATTCGTCTATCGTCGGAGGAACCATGAAGTTGAATGAACTCTGGCCCGCTGAGGGCGCTCATAAGGATTCCACGCGCGCGGGCCGCGGCATCTCGGCGGGCCGCGGCAAGACCGGCGGGCGCGGTCAGAAGGGGCAAAATTCCCGTTCTGGCGGCTCTAAGCGCTCGTACTTCGAAGGTGGGCAGTTGCCGCTCGTGCGCCGGCTGCCGGGGCTGGGCGGTTTCAAGAATCGCTGGCGGATCGAGTACGCGCCGGTCAATGTGGAATGGCTGAACGGCTTCGAGGCCGGCACGGAAGTCACCCCGGAGATGATGCTGATGGCGGGCCTGATCCGTTCGCTGTCCACGCCGGTCAAGGTGCTCGGCGGCGGCGCGCTCGAACAGGCGCTCACCGTCAAGGCGCACAAGTTTTCCGCCTCGGCGCGTGAGAAGATCGTGGCGGCCGGCGGGGCCGTGGAAGAATTGGCGCTGTAGGGGCCGGGCCCTTAGGAGAACTGGAAGATGCTCGATGCCGTTCGCAATGCATTCAGACTGCCGGATCTGCGGCGCAAGCTGCTGATCACGATCGGCGTTCTGGTGCTCTATCGGTTCGTCTCGCACGTGCCGGTGCCTGGTGTGGACCGGTTGGCGCTCGCCCAGGTTTTCGAATCGAACGCGCTGCTGGGGATGCTCAACCTGCTCTCGGGTGGCGCTCTGCAGAACTTCTCGGTGATGGCGATGGGGGTCTACCCTTACATCACGGCCTCCATCATCCTCCAGTTGTTGCAGCCGATCATCCCGCAATTGGCCGCGATGATGAAGGAAGGGGACGCGGGCCGCAAGAAGCTGAACCAGTACACCGTCTACCTGACGATCCCGCTGGCGGCGTTGCAGGCCTTCGGTCAGTCCTCGCTGTTGGCGCAGCCGACGTCGGTCGGTGGCGCCGGCATCCTGAAGGAGTTCGGTTTCGCCACCGCGCCGCTGGCAACCATCGCAATCATGGGGACGCTGACGGCTGGCACGATGTTGGCGATGTGGCTCGGTCAGATCATCACCGAAGAGGGGATCGGCAATGGCGTCTCGATCATCATCTTCGGCGGGATCATTGCCGCGATGCCGCAGAATGTCCAGCGCACCTGGGTCGAGGGCGGCTTTGGTGAGTTGTTGATCTTCGTGCTCGTGACGGTGTTCACGGTGGCGCTGATCGTTGTGGTACAGGAAGGCCAGCGGCGGATTCCGGTACAATACGGCAAGCGGGTGCGCGCGGTGCGCGGCAATCGTCTGGTCGTGGTCGGCGGGCAGAGCACGCACGTGCCGATGCGCGTCAACTCGGCCGGCATGATCCCGCTGATCTTCGCCTCCAGCTTTTTGATCTTCCCGAGCACGATCGCCAGTTACTTCGTGAACTCGGCGACGACCTGGGTGGCTTCGGTGGCGAATTTCATCTACCGGGTGTTCAGCCCCCAGTATAACGGGTACTGGATTCTCTATTTCGCCCTGGTCATTGCGTTCACGTATTTCTATACGGACGTGGTGTTCCGGCAGCAGAACCTGCCCGAAACATTGCAGAAGCAGGGCGGCTTCGTCCCTGGCATCCGGCCGGGGCCGAACACCGAAAAGTACCTGAATCGGGTGATGACTCGGATCACGCTGGTGGGCGCGCTCTTCCTGGGCTTCGTCGCCATCCTGCCGTGGCTGGTGCATTTGGTCTTCGGCGGCGGGGCGAGCCGGGCCTCCACGAGCACGCTGTTGATCTCCAGCACGGGCCTGTTGATCGTGGTAGGCGTGGTGCTCGACACGATGAAGCAACTCGAAGCGCAGTTGCTGATGCGGCACTATGAAGGCTTCATCCGCAAGTCGTCGTAAGGTGGAGGTCAGGTCATGGCGACGCCATCCGTCGAACCGCTTTTTATCGTAATGTTGGGTGCGCCCGGCGCGGGCAAAGGCACGCAGGCTCGCCTGTTGTCTGAATCGTTGGGGATTCCGCAGATTTCTTCCGGCGATATCTTCCGGGAGAACCTGAAGAATCAGACGCCGTTGGGGTTGCTGGCGAAGCAGTACATGGACAGCGGCGCGCTGGTGCCGGACGATGTGACGATTAACATGGTGATGGATCGGCTGGGCCGCCTGGATTGCGTCGGCGGCGCGGTGTTGGATGGCTTCCCGCGCACCCTGGCGCAGGCCGCCGCGCTCGACAAGGCGTTGACCGCGCAGAAGTTGCGGGTGCGCCTGGTGCCGATGCTGGAAGTCAGCGATGATGCGGTGATCAACCGGCTGGCCGGCCGGCGGGTGTGCCGCGAATGCCAGGCGATGTATCACCTGGAGTTCAACCCGCCCACGGGCAACCCGACGCGCTGCGACAAGTGCGGGGGCGAGCTGTATCGGCGGGCCGATGACGAGCCAGAGACGGTGCGTAACCGGCTGTTCGTCTACTACAAGCAGACCGCGCCTTTGATGGGGTATTATTTCGCCCACGACGTGCTGAAGGCGCTGGACGGCGACCGGCCGATCGAGATGGTGCAGGCCGATTTGCTGGCTGCGGTGCGCGGGATCTAGCCGGTGGTGGCTGCGGGATGATCTCGCTTAAGTCTCAGGTCGAAATCGCCGAGATGCGCGAGGCCGGCCGAATCGTTGCCCGTGCGCATCAGGCGTTACGGGAGATGATCCGGCCTGGGGTGACCACCGCGGCGTTGAATGCGCGGGCCGACGAAATCATCCGCGGGCATGGGGCGATCCCGACCTTTCTGGGCTACCCGCATACCGGGAAGAACGATTTCCCGGCCAGCATCTGCACTTCGATCAACGAAGTGTTGGTGCATGGCATTCCGAGCCAGCGGCGTTGGCTGGAAGCCGGGGACATTATCAGCATAGATGTAGGCGCCACATATCGCGGCTGGGTCGGCGACTCGGCGTGGACGTATGCGGTTGGGGCGATTGACGCCGTCAGCCAGCGTCTGCTGGAAGCCACCGAAGGGGGGCTGTGGGCAGGCATCGCGGCGGCGCGTGTCGGGAGTCGTCTGGGCGATATCTCGGCCGCGGTGGAAGCCTATGTCGCCGCCCGGAAATTCGCGGTGGTTCGGGAATACACCGGGCACGGGGTGGGTCGCAAGATGCATGAAGACCCACAACTGCTGAACTATGTCCCGCGCGGCGCCGGGCGGGGGCCGCGGCTGCAAGCCGGCATGACCCTGGCGCTCGAGCCGATGGTCAACGCCGGTAGCTGGCGCACCCGCACCCTGGCGGATGGTTGGACCGTTGTGACGTTGGATGGTAAGCGAAGCGCTCATTTCGAGCATTCGATTGCCATTACCGAAGATGGGCCGCAGATTTTGACACTGTTGTGAACCGAGCTGAGGCCGGCATCCGCTGTGTGGGGTGGGGGCCAAGGTTTGGAGGGAGAGAATACCTGTGAAAGTTCGACCGTCGGTAAAGCGTATCTGCGCCAAGTGCCGGATCATCCGGCGTCATGGCATCGTGCATGTTATCTGCGAGAACCCGAAGCACAAGCAGCGACAAGGCTAATGATGAATGATGAGCGATGAATGATGAATCCCCCAAGTCCGCATAGCGGATGGGTATTGAATTCATCACTCAGCATTCAGCGTTAAGCGTTTACTATGGGGAGGAGCGCATGGCTCGTATTGCTGGTGTAGACCTGCCGCGTGACAAGCGGGTCGAAATCGGCCTGACGTACATCTTCGGGATCGGCCTCACGTCAAGCCAGGAAATCCTGGGCATGACGGGGATCAGTCCCGACACGCGTATTCGCGATCTGGACGAAGCTCAGGTCGCACGTCTGCGTGAGGTGATCGAGCGCAACTACAAGGTAGAAGGCGATCTGCGGCGCGAAGTGAACATGAACATCAAGCGCTTGCAGGAGATCGGCAGCTACCGCGGGTTGCGTCATCGTCGCAATCTGCCGGCCCACGGACAGCGCACCCGGACGAACGCCCGCACCAAGCGTGGCGCCCGCAAGACCGTGCCCGGCAAGAAGCGCGCCCGCAAGTAAGGGGAGTTGAGGAATGCCTAAACCAACAGCAGCGGGGGCGACTGCCCCGGCTAAGCGCGGTGGTCGCCGCGCTGGGCCGCGTCGCGAGAAGCGGATCGTGCCGCAAGGCCAGATCCATATCCAGTCAACGTTCAACAACACCATCGTGACCGTCACCGATCCGCAGGGCAATGCCCTGACTTGGACCAGCACAGGCGCGGCCGGGTTCAAAGGCTCCCGCAAGAGCACCCCGTACGCGGCCCAGATGGCGGCGCAGCAGGCGGCGCGCACGGCCATGGATCAGGGGATGCGCGAGGCCGATGTGTTTCTGAAGGGGCCTGGCCCCGGCCGCGAGTCCGCGATTCGCGCCCTGCAGACGACCGGTATGCGCGTCCGCTCGATCACCGATGTGACGCCCATCCCGCACAACGGCTGCCGGCCGCCCAAGCGACGGCGGGTGTAACGCTGAACGATGAATGATGCGTGATGAATGTTCACCCATACGGAGTTGGGGTCAATTCATCGTTCAGCATTCATAATTCACCATTCATGTGAGGGGGATGAAGGTCGCCAAGCTGTAAACCCCTCGGCGCAGAAGTTTGTATAGGAGGATTCCATTGGCACGGTATACTGATTCGGTTTGTCGGCTTTGTCGCCGCGAGAGCATGAAGCTGTTTTTGAAGGGTGAACGTTGTTTTTCGCCCAAGTGTTCGTTCGAGAAGCGTAACTACCCGCCCGGTATGCACGGCAAGAAGGGCACGTTTAAGCGCAAAGAGTCGGACTTCGCGCTTCAGTTGCGAGAAAAGCAGAAGGCGCGCCGGATTTATGGCGTGCAGGAGCGCCAGTTCCGCCGCTATTTCCGCACGGCGTTGCGGGTAAAGGGGATGACCGGCGTGACGCTGTTGCAGATTTTGGAGCGGCGTCTGGACAATGTGGTGTTTCGTATGGGCCTGGCCGACTCGCGGGCGCAGGCGCGCCAATTGGTGCGCCACGGGCACTTCAGTGTCAACGGGCACAATCACGATGTTCCCTCCTACCTGGTCGAGGTGGGGGATGTCATCGAGGTGCGCGCGGGCAGTCGCTCGAACGGTTACTTCAAGGCCGTCGCCGATCGGCTGGGCGAGCGCAGCATGCCAAATTGGCTGGAATTCGATGCCAGCCGCCTGGCGGGCCGCATGTTGAGCACGCCCGATCGCCAATCGGTGGACCTCCCGATGAATGAACAGTTGATCGTCGAGTACTATAGCCGCTAGTGAGAATGCGGAATCATGAATGCTGAATGCAGAATGATTCAGCATTCAGCATTCATCGTTCACCGTTCCGAAAGGGGGGCGTCTTGTTGAACTTTGTGCTGCCCAAGATTGAACGCGACGCGAGTGCGCGCAACTACGGGCGGTTTATCATCGGCCCGTTGGAAAGTGGCTATGGTGTAACGTTAGGAAATGCCCTGCGCCGTGTGTTGCTCTCATCGTTGCCTGGCGCAGCGGTCACTTCGGTCCGTATTAGCGATGTGCATCACGAGTTTTCGGCCATCCCACATGTCACGGAGGACACCACCGCGCTGCTGTTGAACATCAAACAGTTGCGCATGAAATCCGAGTCGGACGAGCCGATGCGGCTGCACGTCGAAGTGCGCAGCGAAGGGCCGGTGACGGCGGGTGACTTGGTCTGCCCGCCCGATGTGCAGGTGGTCAACCCGGAGTTGCTGCTGCTGGTCGCGGATTCGCCCGACGTGGATCTGGATCTGGAGTTGACGGTCCAGCGCGGCCGGGGCTACTCGCCCGCCGAAGAGCGGGGGAAGCTCCCGCTGGGCGAAATCCCGGTGGATGCGATTTACACGCCGGTGCGCAAGGTGAACTACACCGTGACCCGTGCGCGCATCGGCCAGCAGACGAACTATGATCGTCTGGCGCTGGAAATCTGGACCGACGGCACCGTGTCGCCAGAGGCCGCGCTGAATGAATCGGCCAAATTGTTGATCCGTCACCTGACGCTGGTCGTCGGCGCGGACGTCATGCCGGCCGACGAGGGGACATCGGAAACGCGCAGCGTGCCGAGCCGGATCTATGACGCGGCAATCGAGGAATTGGAACTGAGCGTGCGCGCTTACAATTGTTTGAAGCGCGCTGGGATTACCAAAGTCGGCGAAGTGCTGGAAAAGCTGGAAAAGGGCGAGGAAGAAATCCTCTCCATCCGGAATTTTGGCCGCAAGTCGTTGACTGAGCTAGTGGAAAAGCTGGATGCGAAGGGCTACTTGTCCGTGATCGCATATCAGCCGAGCGAGTCGGCCGGGCTTGAAGAAGCGGGCGAAGCGGACGAGGACGTGTGAACGGAGTTATCTCGAGATGAATCATCGAGTTGCAGGACGTAAGCTGGGGCGCAACGCCAGCCAACGCAAGGCCTTGTGGCGCGGCCTCATCACCGAGTTGTTGCGTCTCGACCGGATCAGCACGACAGATGCGAAGGCCCGGTCGGTGCGGGGTGATGCCGAACACTTGATTTCAGTTGCCAAGCGCAGCATGGTCGCGGGGGGCAACCCGGTTCATGCGCGGCGCATGGCCGCGCGCGTGATCACCGATCCTGACGTGACCAAGCGTTTGTTTGACGAAGTGGCGCCACGGTTCAGCGATCGCGCCGGCGGCTATACCCGGATCGTCAAGGTCGGGCCGCGGGTGGGTGATGGCGCCGAAATGGTCATCCTGGAGTTGGTCGAACGCGCTGAGAAGCCGGTCGAAACCAAGAAGAAGTAAAGGTCAGAGTTGGCAACCGGACGACGGTTGCCAACTCTCCGAACCTTAACCTATGTCAGAGCACAGCGTCCGCGCCACCGTGGCCTACGACGGAACCGCTTTCTTGGGGTTCCAGTGGCAAACTGGTGGGCGGACGGTGCAGGGTGTGCTGGAAGCCGCTGTGGCCCGGGTGACGCAACAAGAGCCGCGCGTGGTCGGGTCAGGCCGCACGGATACGGGGGTGCATGCCCAGGGTCAGGTGATCGGGTTCCGGGTCACGTGGGGCCATCCCCTCGCCGACCTCCAGCGGGCGCTCAATGCGGTGCTGCCGGCGGATGTGGCGATCCTGGAGCTTGGCCCGGCCGAGCCTGGCTGGCATCCCCGGTTCAGCGCCCGCCGGCGGTTTTACCGCTACACGGTGTTGAACCGGCCGGTGCGGTCGCCGCTCGAGCGACGTTACGCCCACCTGGTGAGCGTGCCGCTCGATCTGGCCGCGTTGTGCGCCGCCGCCGAACCGTTGGTCGGTCAACACGACTTTGCCAGCTTCGGCCAGCCGACCCAGGGGGACAGCACGGTGCGGGTGATCTATGCGGCCGGCTGGCAGCGTGAAGGCGACCGCTTCATCTTCGATGTGGTCGGGAACGCCTTCTTGCGATCCATGGTGCGCAGCCTGGTCGGCACGCTCCTCCAGGTCGGGACGGGGCGGTGGCCGGTCGGTCGGGTGGCCGAAATCCTGGCGGGCCGGGATCGTGCCCTGGCAGCAGCGCCAGCCCCCGCATGTGGGCTGTGCTTGATGAAGGTTGAGTATGAATCAGTACGGGAGTAAGCAACGTGAGAACTTATAGCGCGACAGCAAGCGACGCCGAGGAGAGCCGAGAGTGGTACGTGGTGGATGCCACGGGCCAGACCCTTGGCCGGCTGGCCACGCAAATCGCGGCGGTGCTCAAAGGCAAGCACAAGCCGATCTACACCCCCGGCATGGACTGCGGTGACTACGTGGTCGTGATCAATGCCGAGAAGGTGTATGTGACCGGGCGCAAGCTCGAGCAGAAGGTGTATTATCGCTTTTCCGGTTATCCGAGTGGCTTGCACGAAACCAAGCTGCGCGACCAACTGGCGAAACATCCCGAGCGGGTGCTCCAGGCGGCCGTCAACGGTATGCTCAATCGCAATCGTCAACGCCGGCAGTTGATGGGTAAGCTCAAGGTGTACGCCGGGCCGGAGCATCCGCACCAGGCCCAGCAGCCGAAGCCGTTCCCGTTTGCATGAGGAAGGATCGAGGGTAGATGGCAGCCAAATACTACGAAGCAATCGGACGCCGTAAGACGGCATCGGCCCGGGTGCGCTTGTACCCCGGCACAGGCACGATCATGGTCAATGAACGGCCTGCTGAAGAGTACTTTCCCCGCGGCACGGATATGATCGCGCTCAACCGTCCGCTGCAGGTCACCGACATGCTGAGCAGCTACAACATCAGCGTGCATGTGGCGGGCGGCGGCCTGACCGGCCAGGCGGGCGCGACATCGCTGGGCATCGCCCGCGCCCTGTGCGTGGCCGATGAGAACCTGCGCGGCGTGCTGAAGTCCAACGGCCTGCTGGTGCGTGACGCCCGCGCCAAAGAGCGCAAGAAGTACGGCCTCAAGCGTGCCCGCAAGGCGCCGCAGTACACCAAGCGCTAGACTGATTGTAGATTTTCGACACCTGCACTACGCTCTGGCGTATGTGTTGCGGATTGCGGATTGGCACATGCCAATCCGCAATCCGCTTTTGTGTTTATTTGCTACGCCAGCATCCTGAGCGGAGCAGCGTTTTTTGCTGCGCAGCCGAAGGATGCGGGCTTGCACCGAGTAGCCAGTGGAGGGAGCCATGATCAAAGTCGGTATCCTGACAGTGAGTGACCGCAGCGCGCGGGGCGAACGGGCCGACCTGAGCGGCCCGGCCCTGGCGCAGGCGGTGCGCGAATGGCTGCCCGGCGCGGAGGTCGCCAGCACGGGGATCGTCCCCGACGAGCCGGCCCAGATCGCGGCCTGGCTGATCCGCGGGGCCGACGACCTGGCCCTCGACCTGATCCTGACGACCGGCGGCACCGGCTTCGCGCCGCGCGACGTGACACCGGAGGCCACCCGCGCCGTCATCGCGCGAGAGGCGCCCGGCCTGGCCGAAGCGATGCGCGCCGCCAGCCTGCGCGTGACCCCGCACGCTATGCTCAGCCGGGCCATCGCCGGCATCCGCGGCCGCACACTGATCATCAACCTCCCCGGCAGCCCCAAAGGCGCAGTCGAGAACCTGGCGACGATCCTGCCCGTCCTGCCGCACGCGGTGGAGTTGCTGCGCGAAGCGCCTGCGGCCGAGCAGCATCAT
>CAZYHE010000017.1:3610-18536 GCA_964647225.1 uncultured Anaerolineales bacterium | reverse complement strand
CCGTCGTCATCGGCTCGGCCATCACCCGGCCGTGGCTGATCACGCAGCGATTCGTCGAGGCAACACCAACGTACACCACGAAGACACCATGACACGAAGAACCACGAAGAGCACCGGGGTCTTCGTGACCTTTGCGCCTTCGTGACTCTGTGGCGAACGATCTTCTTCCGGCGTGATCGAGAAAAACAGCTCACGGATGAACACAGATAACACGGATTTTGCGCCGATCGTCTCAATCCGTGTTCATCCGCGTCATCCGTGAGCCAGAATACGGCAGGAAACAGGGACTATGATGGGCGAACAACTTGCCATCGGCGTAGACATCGGCGCGACGAACACGCGGGCCGCGGTCATCACCCGGTCGGGGCAGATCGTGGCACGGGCGCAGCGCCTCACGCGCTTTTCCGGGCTGCGCTTGCCGCCGGATGACTTGGTCAAGCTCGTCGTCGCGTGCGTGCGCGAGGTCGAGACGGCGGCAGGCGTGCAGGGATTGCCCGTCGGCGTCGGCAGCATCGGCCAGATCCACCGAGAGACCGGCCGCATCCTGGGCACGACCGCCGATTACGCGGAGTACATCGGCTTCCCCCTGCGCGACCGGCTGGCGGCGGCGCTCGGCGCGGCGGTATGGCTCGACAACGACGCCAAAGTCGCCGGGCTGGGGGAGTTCCGCTGCGGCGCGGGCCGCCCCTACCGCCACCTGGTCTACTTCGGGCTGGGCACCGGAATCGGCGGCGCGGTCTTCGTGGATGGCCGGCTGGTGCATGGCGCGGCCGGGCTGGCCGGCCACCTGGGCGTCATCTCGGTGGATTGGCGCGGCCTGGTCTTCCCCTCGCGCACGCCGGGGCCGGTGGAGAGTTACGCGTCGGGTACGGGCATCAGCCGACTGGGGCAAACGCACGGCCTGGGCGATGAAGATCGGCGGTTGACCAGCGAAGAAGTCTTCGCGGCGGCCGCGGCGGGCGATCCACGGGCGCAAGCGGCCACCAGCGACGCGGCGCGGGCGCTCGGCGTGGCGATCACCAACGTGCTCTACGTGCTGAACCCCGAGGCGGTGGTCATCGGCGGCGGCGTGGCGCAGGTAGGTGAACCGTTCCTGGCCCAGGTGCGCGCCGCCGTCGCCGACTGCGCCATGCCGGAGTTCGCCCGCACGCCGCTCCTCCCCGCCGCGCTGGGCGCGGATTCGGGGTTGGTGGGCGCGGGGGTGCAGGTGTGGGAAACGTAGGGTCAGCGCGTTTTTTCTTCCAATTGGTCAAATTTCCCACTTGACAACGCGATCTGGCCGTGGTATAGTAGGATTGTAGGACAACCATACTACTAGATAACCACACTTGCCCGCAGGAGACACCATGGGCGCCGCCACCTTGACTTCCCTGGCGCCGATCGCGTTCCAACAGCGACACGATCTCATTCAGCAGCGACTGAAAGAGTATATCGTGCAGAACCGCTTGCAGCCCGGCGACCGGCTGCCCACGGAAGAGGTCCTTGCGAGTCAACTCGGTGTCAGCCGGACGGCCATCCGCGAGGCGCTGCGCGGGCTGGAGGCGCTAGGGATGCTGGGGGCGCAGCAGGGCTTTGGGCGGGTCATCCTCCCGTTCAGCTTCGAGCCAATCCTGGAGAACCTCTCCTACGGCTTCGCCTTCCTCAACAACACCATTCTGCAAATCACCGAAATTCGCAAGGCACTCGACGCCTATTTTGTCGAGCAGGCGATGGCGCGGCTCAGCGATGACGATGTGGCGCGGCTCGCGGGGATCGTCGAGGCCATGAAGGTGCGCAAGGCCAGCGATCAGAGCATGGAGCCGGAAGATCATAGCTTCCATGCGCTTTTGTACGACCGGTGTGGGAACCCCCTGGCGCGCCAACTTTTCGAGATCACCTGGCGGGCAAGATCGGCCGCGCTGGATCGGCCGGCTGCGCTGCAAGAGATGCCGCCGGGCACTGCGAAAGAACACGAGGAGTTATTGGACGCGATTCGCGAGCACGATGTCGAGCAGGCCAGGCGGATCATCGTGGGTCATCACTGGAACGCCGAAGAACGTTTCCGGCGCGAGATCGCGCAAGAGTCGCAGCGGATGCAAAAGGAGGTGAATGGCAACGGAACTGGAGCAAGCGCCGCACGCGTTGTGTAGGCGCCACGGCGATTATCTTTCCCCATTGGTATTCAACCATCCAAGCCAAAGGAGATCAAGATGAGCAAGCACGTCACCCGTCGTCGTTTCATCCAGGCCGGCCTGGGCACCATCGGTGCGCTGACAGTAGCCGCCTGCGCCCAACCCGCCCCGGCCCCGGCCCCGGCGGCCCAACCGGCCGCCACGCAGGCCCCTGCCGCGCCCGCCGCCACCAAAGCCCCGGCGCCGGCCGCCGCAAGCGCCGCGCCGAAGGTCTATCTGTGGTCGAACATGATCGCGCTTTCCAAGCCCGAAGGCAGCGATCCCGAACGTCTTGAAGAAGTGCGCAAGTACATCGTGGACAAAGCTGGCATTGATCCCTACGGCTATGTTCCACCCGCAGGCGCCGCCGGCACCGAAAAACTCAACCTGACCCTGGGCTCAAAAACGGAAGAGTTGGATATCTTCTCTGGCTCGTGGGGCGACTACAAGGATGCTGTTCAACCCATTAACGAACTGCTCGACAAGTATGGGCAGAACATTCTCAAGGCACACACCAAGGAAAACTGGGCCGGCATGAAGGATGCTTCGGGCAAGATCTGGGGTATTCCGCGCCTGGGTGTCATGGGGCACACCGATGTGGTGGGCGTGCGCCGCGACTGGCTCAAGGAACTGGGCTTGAGCGAACCCAAGACCATGGATGAGCTCGAAAACTACGTCGTGCAATACCGCAAGAAGTACCCGGATGCGCTGATGGCCACCGGCGCCTGGGACTCGTTGGCGCGCGCGACGGCCGGCGCCTATACCGAGTTCGGCTACGCCAACTGGCTCGACAGCAAGGACAAGAAGATCAAGCCCCCCTACCTGCAGGCCAACTTCAAGGACTGGGTCGCCAAGATGGCCGACTGGTGGAAGAAAGGGTACTTCTTCCAGGAGACCTTCAGCATCGTCGAGCGCAGCAAGTGGACCGATGTCTTCAAGCCCGGCAAGATCGGCTTGTGGATGGGCTGGTATTCGTTTATCACGATTGACGTGCAACGTCTGGTCGCGGCCAACACCCCGCCGGGCATGATGTACGATTTCATCTGGGGCCTCAAAGGCCCGCTGGGCCTCGCCCGCGTCAACAACCCATCACTCGGCGCCGCCATCATGATCACCAAGAAAGCCAAGGATCCTGCGGCCTGCATGAAGCTGATCAACTGGCAGTACGATACCGGCAAAGACAATCTCATGACCGTGGTCTATGGCATCAAGGGCAAGGACTGGGACTGGGTGGATGAGAAGAACAAGTACTACGTGAAGCGACTGATCCTCCCCAGCACGCCCGGCGCCAAGGTTTATGCCGGTGAGTTCATGGCCGCGACGGGCCTGGGCACCGACACCTGGACCGCCCCCGATGACGACCTGCTGCGCCGCCACTACGAAACCATCCGGGATCACGCGCTGGACTACAGCTTCGGCAAGATGCCCGTGGACTTCGATGTGCCCTATGACACGGCCGCCATCCGCAAGAAGGTGCCCGGATTCGCCGACATCAGCCGCCTGGTGACCGAAGAGATGACCAAGTTCATCACGACGGCGCGCCCAGTGAGCGAGTGGGACGCCTTCCTGGATCAACTCAACAAGGCTGGCCTGCAAGACCAGATCAACGCCTACACCGAGCAGTACTTCACCTTCAAGAAGGCGTAAGCAGTTAGTTCTCCACGGCTGGCGAGCCTCGTGGCTTGCCAGCCGTGGCCCATGGCGGACAGAAGTCATTTCAACCCGGAGGGTGCGTACCATGTCTGTGGACACGATCAGCGAAGGCCCGCTCGTGGCCGTCGAACGTCCCACCTGGCGGGGCGCCGGATATAGCCTTGGCGACCTGTTCAAGGTAATCAACAAAAATAAGTTTTACTATCTCATGGCACTACCCGGGCTGCTGTATTTCCTCATTTTTCACTACCTGCCTATGTTCGGGATCATCGTCGCCTTCAAGGACATCACGCCGTTCTCTGGTCTCGATGGCATTCTGCACGAGCCATTCGTCGGCTTCATTCACTTCAAGCATTGGATTCAATCGTACTACTTCACGAATGTCATGGGCAATACGCTGGTCATCAGCGGGCTGAAGCTCCTGTTTGGTTTTCCAACGCCGATCATCCTGGCGCTGCTCATCAATGAGGTGCGGAACACTAAATTCAAGCGCACGGTGCAGACGATTTCCTATATGCCCCACTTCCTTTCGGCGGTGGTGGTATCTGGGCTGGTGATGAACTTGCTTTCGAGTCATGGTGGCCTCGTGAACCAGGCTGTGGTAGGCCTGGGCGGCACGTCGCACGCTTACCTGACGGACCCCAGATACTTTCGGGCGATACTCGTGAGTTCACACGTCTGGCAGCACATCGGCTGGGGCACGATTCTCTACCTGGCTGCGATGTCGGGGATAGACCCGCAGCTCTATGAGGCGGCGATGATTGATGGGGCGAATAAGCTCCAGCAGATCCGCCACATTACGCTGCCGGGCATTACATTCGTCATCGTTATTCTGCTCATCTTCGCCATCGGCGGCTTGCTCAACGCAGGGTTTGAACAAATTCTCCTGCTCTACTCGCCTCCTGTCTATTCGGTTTCCGACATCATTGACACGTATGTCTACCGCTCAGGTTTGCTGGGCATGCAATACTCCTTTGCAACAGCGGTGGGCGTTTTCAAATCCATACTGGCTATGACCTTGCTCCTGGGCGCCAACTGGATCGCCCGCCGGCTCGGTCAAACTGGCATCTGGTAGGAGCACGAGCGTGGTCAAGCTTTCGCGTGGCGAGCGGTTCTTCGAAGTCTTCAACTATCTCTTTCTGACGCTGATCAGCATCATCTTCATCCTGCCGCTATTCACCGTGCTTTCGACGTCGCTGATCGGCGAAGCGGAGTATGCACGGCGCGGCCTGTTTTTCCTTTGGCCCGATGAGCCGGTGCTGGCAGCCTACGAACTCCTGCTCTCCAGCAGTTCGGTGGTGCTCAACGCCTACACGATCACGCTCTTCCGCGTCATCGTCGGTACGTTCCTCAACCTGGTCTTCACAGTCACACTGGCCTATGTCCTGGCACGTCGCAACCTTCCGGGCCGAACACTCATGACCATGTTTGTGTTTGTGACCATGGTGTTCAGCGGCGGACTGATCCCCAGCTTCATCCTGATGGACACGATCGGTCTGCTCAACAACGTCTGGGTCATGATCATACCCGGTCTGATCAGTCCGTGGAACATGCTCATCATGCGCAACTTCTTCATGGCATTTCCGCAAGAGCTTGAGGAAGCCGCGATCATGGATGGCGCCAATCCCATAACGGTTCTCCTGCGCGTGGTGTTGCCGTTGTCCTTGCCGGCGATCGCTACGATCGGGCTGTTCTATGCCGTCGGCCACTGGAACGCCTGGTTCGACGCGGCCATTTACATCAAGGATCTACGCAAGCTGCCGGTGCAGGTGATCCTGCGCGGCATTCTGCAGCAGGCCGTCATGCTGGAACCAGAAACCCTCGGCAACATCCAACTGATGCCGCCCTCGGCCGCATTGCAGTCAGCCATGGTCGTGATCTCGACCGTGCCGATCCTCTGCGTCTACCCTTTCATCCAGAAGCATTTCGTCAAGGGTGCGCTCGTCGGCTCGATCAAAGGTTGAGGGGAGTCATGATGCAACGCGCCACATTCATCGAACCGCCCGCGCTGTTCCTGGCCCACACCGCCGAGCGGGGCTTCATCGGGCCGGGCCTGTGCCTCTTGCCCGACGGCGACATCCTGATGGCCGCGCCCTGGGGCCGACCGCCCACTGACTTCGAGCAGTTGGCCGCCAAGTACCCCGTCCCGATGCTGTATCGCAGCAGCGACGGTGGGCGCACGTGGCGGGAAGCCGGCCGCATGGCCCTGCCGTGGGGTCACACCGGGATGATCAGCGACGGCGGGTTGACGTTTCTGTGGCTGGCCGACGGTCGGCTGGCGTTCCTCTCGCATCGTCACGTCCTGGGGTTCCACGGCGGCGGCGCGCCGGTCTTTTCGGCCAGCACCGACGCCGGGCGCACCTGGTCGCCGGCCCAATTGCTGGCCGACCGGGACGAAGTCTACTACGTGATGAATGACCGGCTGGTCCAGCTCCGCAGCGGACGGCTGGTCGTGCCCGTCGCCTGGGCGCTCTTTGGGCCGGACGGACGCTACATCGAGGGCGATGCCTGCCACGGCCGCTGCTTCCTGTCCGACGACGGCGGGACCACGTGGCGGCTGGGCCGGGGCGAGGCGGTCCTGCCCGGCGACCCGCGCGGGATCGCCGAGCCGTGCGTGGCCGAGGTGGCCGACGACCGGCTCCTCATGCTTTCGCGCACCGGTGCGGGCTGCCTCTGCGCCAACTGGTCGGAGGACGGCGGCGAGACGTGGTCGGCCACCGAGCGCACCGCGTTGACCGCGGCCTGCGCGCCGCTCACTCTGTACACGCTGCCCGACGGCCCTTCGACAGGCTCAGGGCAAAGCCGGCTGATCGTCTTCTACAACCACGCCGAACCGCTCTATCCGGGCGCCTTCTTCCCGCGCAATCCGCTGGTCTACGCGGTGTCGGCGGACGGCGGCCGAAGCTGGAGCGCGCCGGTGATCGTGGATGATGAGGGTGTTGCGCTGATCGCTGGACAGCATCTCCAGCACATCTACCCGGCCGCGTGTTTCACCGGCGAGGGCATCCTGCTCGTCTATTCCACGCACTACGCCGACCCGGACGGCCGCTTCGGCGGCGGCGGGCCGGACGCGTGGCGCATCGGGGGCGGCAAGCGGTGTATCCTGGCCTATCCGGATTGAGACCTGATCCAACATGAAAAACGATCCCGATGCCGTTCTGGCCGCCCTGCGGGCCGCGCCCGCACGCGCCGATGCCGTGCGGCGCTTCTTCGACCTGCTCGACGCACACGGCGCGCGCCTGGCCGATCTTAAACGCCGGGTGGATCAGGTTTACCGCTTCGAGACCCCTGACCGCCCGGTCTTCCAGTTCGACGTCACCGGCCACAAGTACGAGCCGGCCGCGTGGGCCGATTCGGCGCTTGACAGGCTGCTGGACAGCAACCTGCAGCGCATCGCCTTCCAAATCGAGCGCATGCCCGAGTCGGACGTCATGCCCACGCTGGGCACCGGCATCGGCCGCTCCGACCTGATCCCGCGCATGTTCGGCGTGACGTTCGATGTCACCCCGGAAGGCGCCGTGCTCCAGCACTTCAACCTGATCGAGGAGCTGCCGCGCGACCTGGCCCGGCTGCAGGACGTGGACGTGACGCAGACCGAGCCGTGGCGCGACGCGGTCGAGCGCGTGCGCTTCCTCGCCGAAGCGACCGAAGGCCGCGTCTACATCGCGCAGCCGCAGATGCAGGGGCCTGACACCAACGCAGCCCGGCTGATGGATCAGTCGGCCATGCTGATGGCCTGCCGCACGCATCCCGACGCGATGCGGGTCGTGTCGAACGTTTGGGCCGATGTCGCCTCGCGGCTCCAGCAAACGCTCCAGCAGGTCGCCGGCCGGCCCAGTCTCATGCGGCCGCGGGCGCGCTTCTACCAGCCGGAATGGGTCACCGCGGTCGTCGTGGGCGACTACCTGCCCTTCATGCAGCCCAAACGCTGGCAGGAGATCTTCGGGGAGGCGTTCGCCATCCTGCACCGCCGCGCGGGGCCGATCTTCTACCACACATGCGGCCCGGTCATCGGCACCGAGGAGGTGCTGAAAGGGTTGGCGGGGCTGGTCGGCTTCGAGACGTCGTATGTGCGAAAGCAGTCGAAACGGCTGGCCGACCTGGCCGAGCTCAAAGCACGCCTGGCAGGCCAGCTCGTACTCTGTTCCTTCGAGTGGGCGCTCGGCGGCTTCACTGAGGATATGGAGAACTTCACCGCCGAGTGGCTGTGGGGAATGAGCGAAGGCGGCGGCTTCATGATCCAGGACTCCGGGCCGGCAGAGGAAGGGTACGCGCTTTACCGCCAACTGGATTTACTTCAGGAGTAACGACACCGGATGAAATGGTTCGGGCAGGTTAGCGCCGTGTTTCACTTCGCTTTCAGACGCTTGGCCGCGCAACCCGGCCTGGCGTTGGCGAACCTGTTTGGCCTGACATGTGCGGTCATGCTCGTGGTCAGCATCCCGCGCTACGTGGATGCCACCTTCCACCGCATGCTCCGCCAGGAGTTGGACACAGGGGCGAACATGCAAGGCCTGCCGCCCTTCGCCTTCATGTTCCACTATATTGGGTCGTGGGCCGGCGCCCGCGCCTGGCCGGAGGTGGCAGCCGCCGATGCCTATCTGTCGGGACCGGCGACCGATGAGCTGGGCCTGGCGCCTGAGCTGACCATTCGCTCGTTGAAGACCGATCGCTTCCACCTCTTCCCCGACACTGCGGACCCGACCCGCAGCCTGCGGGGACGGCTGGGCACCGTCAGCCTGGGGGCGATCACTGGGCTGCGCGATCACGTGTCGCTCGTCGCGGGCGCGTTCCCCGCCCCCGCCCCCACCTTCCAGGGCGAACCGCTGGAGGCGCTGGTGAGCGAGGCGTTGGCGAACCGAGCCGGGCTGGACGTGGGCGAAACCTACATCGTGTTCGACAACGAAGGCCCGACCATCCAGATCCCCGTGCGCGTGGCAGGCATCTGGCAGGCGACCGATCCCGGTGAGCCGTTCTGGTTCACCAGTCCGGAGACATGGCAGGATGTCTTCCTGGTGCCGGAAGAGACGTTCCTCGGCGCACTGCATGAGCGCATCAGGCAGCCGATCTCGGAGGCGGTCTGGTACTTGATCGTGGATGGGAGCGGCGTGCGCACGGGCAACGCGACCGCGGTGGAGGCAGCCATCGGCCGCGTGCAAATGCAGGTAGCGAATCTGCTGCCCAAAACCCTGGTCAGCTCCCCGCTGCCCGCGCTGCAACGTTACCAGCGGGCCGCGCGCCAACTCATGACGCAGCTTTATGTCTTCAGCCTGCCGCTGCTGAGCATGGATCTGCTCTTCGTCGGCCTGGTCGCCGGGATGACAGCCGCCGGGCGCAGGAACGAGGTCGCCATCCTGCGCAGCCGCGGGGTCAGCGCACGCCAAGTCGTCGGCACGGCGGCAGTCGAGGCGTTGACCCTCGGCCTGGCGGCCTTCGTGCTGGGGCTGCCGGCGGGCATGGCCGCAGCCTCGGCGGCTGCGAATGCGCGCGGGTTCCTCGACTTCACGGCCCATGCCCCGATCCAGGTGGCGCTCGATGCGTGGACGCTGACCGCGGGCCTGATCGCCGTCGGACTGGGCGTGCTGGCCCAGGTGTTGCCCGTGGTCGGTACGACCGGCCTCACGATCGTCAGCCAACGCCAGGAGCGCGTCCGCATGTTGCGGCCGCCGTGGTGGCAGCGCGCCGGGCTGGATTTCCTGTTGCTGGCGGTCGCCGCATATGGCGCGTATCAGCTCCGGCAAACGGGCGAACTGCTCCTGCCTTCGAGCACGGGAAACGATATCGCCGCCGCCGACCCGTTCCGCAATCCGCTGCTGCTGATCGTGCCGTTCCTGGCGTTCCTGGGATTGGCTTTGTTGCTGGCGCGCGTGCTGCCCCGCGCGGTGGCCGCCCTGGCGTGGCTCGCGGCCCGCACGCGGAGCGTGGCATTCCTGCTGGCGGCGCGGCAGTTCGCCCGCATGCCGGGCTTCTATG
Organism: uncultured Anaerolineales bacterium; assembly: GCA_964647225.1. Taxonomy (GTDB): domain Bacteria; phylum Chloroflexota; class Anaerolineae; order CG2-30-64-16; family CG2-30-64-16; genus CAZYHE01. Next base: position 8,760 of record CAZYHE010000017.1, on the reverse strand, counting down.
CCGCGCCGCTGATCCTGACCGTGGTGACGCTGAGCCTATCCGCTTTCATCGCGTCCACGGCTGGGTCGCTGGATCGCCACCTCTACGAGCAGGTGCGCTACAGCAGCGGCGCCGAGATGGTGGTGCGGCCCGATGTCGAGATCGGCGTTGGAGGCGATGCGGCGGCTGGCGACGCAAGCCCGGCCAGCCAGACCGGCTGGTACTATGTCCCGGTGGCCGAATACCTGAATACGTCCGGCGTGCAGGCCGCATCCCGAGTGGGCGGCTACCGGGCCGCCCTGGCCGCATCCGGGGGCACCGTTGGCTCCTTCATGGGCATTGACAGCGCCAGTTTCGCGCAGGTAGCCCACTGGCGGCCCGGCTTCGCCGCCGCGGATCTCGACACACTGATGGGAGCACTGACCGCGAAGCCCGATGCCGTCCTGATCCCAAGCGACTTTCTTGTCAGCCAGGGATTGCGCATCGGCGATCCGCTGCGCCTGTATGTGAATGTGTTCGGGCAAGAGGTCCCGCTGCGGCTGATCGTTGCCGGCAGCTTCGAGCTCTTTCCCGCCTGGAATCCGCGTTTCGGGCAGTTATTCGTGGGCAACCTGGATCACCTGCACGGCCAGGTGGGCAGCGATCTGCCCGCCACGGTCTGGCTGGCACTGACCCCCGGCAGCGATCGCGCCGAGGCGCGGGCGGCGCTGCGCCGGCTGAACCCCTACAGCGTAGTGGTCTGGCCCTCGGCGGACGAGGTGATCGCGGAGCAAGAACGCCCCGAACGCCAGGGACTCATCGGCATCTTCTCGGTCGGATTCCTGGCCGTGACGCTGCTCGCCGTGGTCGGCTTTTTCCTGCACGCCTCCCACTCCCTGCAGCGCAGGACGGTCGAGCTGGCGGTGCTGCGGACGTTAGGCATCTCGGCCTGGCAGGTCGTGAGCTATCTGACCTGGGAAATGCTCTTCCTGCTGGCCTGCGGGCTAGGGCTTGGCGTCGCGCTCGGCGCGCTAGGCAGCCAGCTCTGGATTCCGTACTACCGGGTGGGCGGCGGCTCGCTCAGCGCCGTGCTCCCGTTGGAAGTGGAGATCGCCTGGCCGGCCGTCGTGAGCTTCTGCGCCTTGTTCGGAGTGCTGCTGCTGGTCCTGTTGGGGCTGGCGATCGTAACCCTGCGGCGGTTGCGGCCGGCGCAGGCAATCAAGCTGCTTGAGGTAGTGTAGAATATGCGTCCCGATGAACGTTTTCTGGCCCACATGCGTTTTCAGCCGACCGCCCGACCGCCGCTCTGGGAGTGGGGGCCGTGGCCGTCGGCGCTGCGCCGCTGGCAGCGCGAGGCGTTAGGCGCGGGCAACGAACCGCCCCAGTATGCCGAGTGCGAGAACAAGGTGCTCTGCGGGGTGGACTTATGGATGTTGCCGCGCTACCGGGAGGAGATCGTTTCCCAAGACGAGCACACGATCACCACGCGCACCGACCGCGGCGTCCTCCAGCGCACGCTGAGGTCGCCCGACGAGATGAGTATGCCGGAGCACATCGCCTACCCGGTGCAGAGCCGGGCCGACTGGGAGGCGTTGAAGCGCCGCTTCGACCCGACCGATCCAGCCCGCTTCCCGGTTGGTTGGGCCGCGCAGTGCGCACAGTGGCGGCAGGATGGGCCAGTTCTGATCTTCCAGGGGCCGCGCTCCCCCAGCCTCTTCGGCTTCGTTCGCGAGCTGATGGGACCGGAGCGCACGCTCTACGCGTTCCACGACGACCCCGCGCTGGTGCATGACATGATGGAGGTCAGCACCGAGATGGTGCTCGGCCTGCTGCCGCGCGTGCTCGACGAGGCGCCGCTGACGGCGATCTTCTTCTGGGAGGACATGGCCTACTGCGCGGGGCCGCTCATCTCGCCCCGGATGTTCCGGCAGTTCATGATCCCGCGCTATCGGCGCATCACCGACCTGGCGCGCAGTCGGGGGGTTGACACGATCTTTGTGGATTGCGACGGCGACGTTTCGCAGTTGATCCCGCTCTGGCTGGAGGCCGGGGTGAACGGCGTCTACCCGATGGAGGTGGCGGCCGGGATGGACGTGGTGAAGCTCCGCCGGCAGTACGGCAAGAACCTGCTGATGACCGGCGGCATTGACAAGCGCGTGCTGGCCCAGGATCGGCGGGCCATTGACGCGGAGCTGGAGCGCAAAATCCCGCTGGCGCATGAGGGCGGTTATATCCCGACGATTGACCACGCCATCCCGCACGATGTGCCCTATGAGAACTTCGCCTATTATTGGGAGCGCAAGAAGCAGTTGTTGGGGATGTGAACCGATATGAATTCCAAAGAACGCGTCCTCACCGCCATCGCTCTCGGCCAGCCCGACCGCGTGCCGCTCGACTTCAGCGCGAACGCGGCGACCCTGGCGCGGCTGCACCATGACCTGGGCACGACCACCCACCGCGAGCTGCTCGACCGGCTGCACGTGGACATCCTGGATCTGCGCGGGGTCGTGGATCCGATCTATCGCGGGCCGGTGCCGAAGGAACGCTGGCTGCCCGGCGAGGTCAAAGAGAACTTCTGGGGCTGGCGGACGAAGGTGATGCAAACCGCGATGGGGCCGGAGGAGTGCTACGTCGAATTCCTCCTGGAGGGCGCCACGTCCATCGAGCAATTGGCCGCCCATCCGTGGCCGCAGCCCGACTGGTTCGACTTCACGGACTTCGCCGAGCGGCTGGACGCGTGGTCGGATCGCGCGCTCATGGCGTCGGGGGCCAGCATCTGGCAGCACCCCACCTTCCTGCGCGGCCTCGAGCGGCTGCTGATAGATCTGCTGGAAGCGCCGGAGCTGGCGGACTTCCTCATGGATCGCTTCACCGATTTCTACGTGGCCTACTTCGACCGCATGTTCACCGCCGCGGCGGGGCGGATTGACATCCTGCGCATCGCCGATGACCTGGGCACCCAGCACGGGCTGCTGATCAGCCCGCGGTTGTTCGACCGCTACTTCGCCCCGCGGCTGGCGAAGCTCGTAGAGATGGCGCACAGCCACGGCGTCAAGGTCATGTTTCACTCGTGCGGCGCGATCGTGCCGTTCATCGAGCGCATCATCGGCCTGGGCGTGGACGTCCTCGATCCGCTCCAGGTTGCGGCCGACGGCATGGATCCGCAGGGCATCAAGACGCGCTTCGGGAGCCGCCTCTGCCTGCACGGGGCGATTGACACGCAGTACGTCCTGCCGCGCGGCAACGTGGAGGATGTCCGTTCGGCGGTGCGCCGGATGATCGCCGTCCTGGGTGCGGGCGGCGGGTTCATCCTCGCGCCGACCCACGTCCTGCAGACCGATGTGCCGACGGAGAACGTGTTGGCGCTGTACGAGACGGGGTATGCATCAGGTTGAAGGGGGCAGTGTCACCTTGACTCCGCAGAATTTGCATGGTGGCAAACCCGGTGAGGACACAGATTCCACAGATGAACACAGATAAGGGAATCCGTGAAATCCGTGTGCATCCGTGTCCGGTAACATCGAACATCCGTTGGCTCTACGCCAGCACGGCCAGCTTCGGGGTGATCCAGGCGGGGGCGATGGCCTATCTGCCGGTGTTCCTCGCCCGGCTGGGCGCGTCGGCGTTCGAGATCGGGCTGTTGACGGCCGCGCCGGCGCTGGTGAGCGTGGCGATCCTGATCCCCTCCGGCCTGCTGGCCGAACGTTTTCGGGATCAGGTGCGCTTGCGGGTGTGGACCGAGATCGCCATCTACATTCCGACGCTGATCCTGGCGCTCTGTCCGTTTTTCGTGCCGCTGCCGGCGCTGCCCGCCGTGGCAATCGTCTTGAGCGCGCTCCAGGCGCTCCCGATGGCCTTGGAGACATCCGCCTTCCTGACGGTCTTTGCCCAGGCGTTCCCGCCGGAGCGCATCGCGCGCATCAACGGCGTCCGCTGGGCGCTCATGGGGTTGACCGGCGCGGTGTCGGTCGCAGCCTTCGGCCGGCTGCTCGATCTGGTCGCGTTCCCGCTGAACTACCAGATCGTCTTTGCGGTGACCTGGGTCGCGGGGTTGGGCAACGCGCTCTTTTTCACCCGCATGCGCGTGCCGCTGCTGGAACGCCGGTCAGGACCGGCTGCGCCGGCGAGAGGTGCAGTCGGTGCGGCGGTCGCGGCGCGTCTCGCCGCGTATGTGCGCTCGGTCGTGGAACAGCGAGCGTTCGTCCGCTATCTGCTGGCAACGTTGGCGTTCCGGGTCGCGCTGATGATGCCGGAGGCACTCTTCAGCCTGGTCTGGGTGCGCTCGTTGCAGGCCAGCGATAGCTTGATCGGGCTGCGCGGCACGGCGGTCTTTGCGGCCCAACTGATCGGGTTCCTGTCGTGGGGCCGGCTGGCGAACCGGCTGGGGCACCGCCCCATGCTGTTTGCCTCCGCATTCCTGGCCGGGTTCTACCCGATCTGCACCGGGTTGGCCCCGACCGCGGCCTGGCTGATCCCGATCGGGGCCATCTGGGGCCTGGCCTATTCGGGCATCCGCATCGCGTTGTTCGACATGCTGATCATGTCGGTCCCCGCCGAGAGGATGCCGCGACTATCGTCGCTGTACAGCCTGGCCGAACGGCTCTCGATGTTCGCCGGCCCGCTGCTGGGTGTGGCGCTGAGCCAGGCGACCTCGCTGCGTTCGGCGCTGCTGTGGATCGGTGTGATCCAGCTTGTTGCAGCAACAGCGTTTTTCCTGTTGCCGCGGAGGCAGCGGGGTGAGCATGGGGCGTCACCGTGAAGAATTGGACGCGAACAAAAACCTGAACGGCTTTTTCAAGGAGATTCTCGATGCTTGACACTTCCGACATGATCCTGGCGCAACACGTCACCGTTGCCGGCCGCGAGATTGCCACGGCCGCCCCACCGCGCGGACTGGTGACGCGCGACGACCTGGGCATCCTGGCACACGAAAGCCTGGCCGGGCAGGTCGTGCATCGCACGGCTGGCCCGAAGGTCCCGCTTTTCGAGACGCGCGCCACGGTCACGCCGGGCGGCGACTTCCTGCTGATGTTCCCGGAGGGCGGGCACTACGGCCACGGCGCAGTGAAAGTCAACGACATGCTGGCCTACCGCTCGTCGGACGGCGGCAAGAGTTGGCGCGGGCCGACCGTGGCGTTCGACATTGACTACAACCAGCACGGCTTCATCCCGCTGATCCCAAAAGGCTCCCG
>CAZYHE010000017.1:1869-3510 GCA_964647225.1 uncultured Anaerolineales bacterium | reverse complement strand
GTGGCCGGCTTCAACCGGATGGACGAGGGGCGGCCGATCAACCTGGGCAGCGGCGAGGTCTACATGCTGCTGCGCTCGCCGGAAGGGCATCTCTGGAACACCCGCAGCCTGGACGACGGCAAGACGTGGGATGCGCCGACGCCGACGGCGCTGATCCACCCCGACGCGCCGCCGATGCTGACGCACCTATCGGACGGCAAAACCCTGCTGGCGCTGCATCACAACCGCTACTCCGACCGCAACTACGTCGGCCTGAGCGCGCGGCCGGAGGTGATGAAGGATCGGTCGGAGATCTGGGCCGCGCTCTCGACCGATGGCGGTCGCACCTGGAGCGCGCCGCGCTTCCTCTTCGCCAACGCGCTGGGCGAGACGCTGGAAAACGCGTTCCGCAACTACCAGTGCTCCTACATTGACGTGTTCCCGGTCGGCGATGTGCTGCACCTGTTCGTCCCCCATCGCTGGCGGCAGGTGTTGCATCTGACGCTACGAGAGAGCGACCTGGCGCGACTGCCGGCGGCGCGCGAGCTGTAGTCTTGATTCCGAGGAGAAGTCCGCGTGAACGCACGCCTTGAAACGCTGCTACGCTACCTCGCCGATACCCTCGACCCGGCGCGTGAGACAGAAATTGCGCGACGCCATCAGGCCGCGCTGTCCTATGAGCCGATCGAACGTTTGCCGCTCGTGGTCAGCTATCCGTTGCCGCCGGACGATCCCTGGCAGCCGTTTCCGCACAGCGAGATCTTCGACGACCCGGAGAAGATGCTCTTCAACGAGCTGGTGAGCGCGTGGGACACGCACCTCGTCTATCGCCCGCTCGTCGGCGACGACCTGCCCGCCACGATCCGCGCCAACTTCGGCACCGTGCTGGTGGCATCGGCCTTCGGCGCACGCGCCGAACAGGTGGAGGACAACCCGCCCTGGGTCAGGCCGTTCGGATCGCGGGCGGAGTTAGCCGCGGCCCTCTCCCGCGGGCCGGTGGACTTGACCGCCGGCTGGCTGCCGCGGGTGGTCGAGCGATACCGGTTCTATCGCGATGTGCTGGCGCTCTACCCGCCGCTGCCCGATGTGATCCGGCTCGTGCTGCCCGACCTGCAGGGGCCGGTGGACACCCTGGAGATGCTGTGCGGCTCGGCGCTGTACGCTGACCTGATCGGGGACCCGGATTTTGTGGCCCAGGCGCTCGAGACCGTGGCCGCCGCCCAGATCGCCCTGGCCCAGCAGCTTGCGCCGTTCGTGAACGATGGCCCGGCCGGGTTCGCCCACCAACATGGGTTCATGATCCGCGGTCGAATCCTGCTGCGCGGCGACTCGGCGATCATGGTGTCGCCGCGCATGTATCGAAAACAGCTCGCGCCGTACGATGCGCGGGTGCTGGCTGAGCTGGGCGGCGGCATCCACAGTTGCGGCAACTTCATGCACAACATCGGCGCCATGCTGGAGCTGCCCGCGCTGCAATGCCTGGATTTCGGCCAGTCGCCGCTCAACGATGTGGACGCCATCTATGCCCAGGCCCGGCCGCGCCGGATCGCGCTCGTGCGGGTTCAGGTCACCGCGGAGGAGTTACTTTCGGGTGAGATCGCCCGGCGTTTTCCGACCGGCGTGACCTTGCTGCACGCCGCGCCGTCGCTCGATGCCGCGCGC
>CAZYHE010000017.1:0-1769 GCA_964647225.1 uncultured Anaerolineales bacterium | reverse complement strand
GCAGGGGCGACCGAGGTCGCGGCTAAGGAGCCTGCGGCTGTGATGTCGGCCTGCGCCGACGAAACCGTGTGTAACATGAGCCGCGTCCACGCAGAGCCTGTCCTGAGTGAAGCGAAGGATGGACGCCCGGCGCCGCCGCTCCCTTAGCCGCGATTTCAATCGCCCATTCGTTTGCACACAATGAAGGAGCAAATCTATGTACATCCACCCGCGCTCGGTTGCCCACAAAGTCTTCGACGTCTGGCGCAGCCCCGACCGTTTCACCAAGAACCCGGACATGATCCGGCTGCCGACTGGCCGGCTGTTGCTCGTCTACTCCGACAATGACGCGCACTGGTCGCAGGAGTCCCAGGTCTTGACGATCCTGGCGAGCGATGACGATGGCCGCACCTGGTTCAAGCTGGCCGAGCCGGGCATGGCCGACCTGCGCAAGGGGGACGAGCGGCTGGTCACACCCCGCCTCAGCCTCCTGAAGGATGGCCGGCTGGTGGTGGTCGTTGATCACGACGATCACGGCCACTTCCACACCGCGCAGCCTCCCGGCAACTGGGCCTATTGGAGCAGCGACGGCGGCAAGACCTGGTCGGCGCCGCAAGACACCGGCATCATCGGCTTCGAGCCGGATCGGATGATGGAGCTGCCCGACGGCAGCCTGGCCGTCGCCACGCACGTGATGCTCCCCGAAGGGCAGGAGTTCGCCGACGTGCTCACCTGCTCGACCGATGGCGGCAAAAGCTGGCAACTCCGGGGAACCATCGCCTACGACGGCTACCACCGCTTCTGCGAGGGGGCGATCGTGCTGTTGAACGACGGCGACCTGGCGTGTGTGCTGCGTGAGAACCACTCACGGGGGATCCCGTCGTTCGTGGCGTTTTCGAGTGACCTCGGCCGCACGTGGACGAAGCCGCAGCGGATGCCTTTCGCCATCCATCGGCCCTACGCCAAACAACTCCCGGATGGCCGCGTGCTGGTGACGGGCCGGCACGTCAACGGGCCGATTGGCACGTATGCCTGGGTGGGCGACCTGCGGGCGGAGGCCGGGACCTGGTCAGTGGGCGGCCCGCGCAGCGCATACGATGCCGAGCTAACCCCGGAGGCGCTCGTGATCCGCAACACGCCCGGCCTGCCCGGCTGCCGCTACAGCCTGCTCCCGCCCGAATCCTCTCGGAGCGAAGTGCTGATGGAGGCCGAGGTTAAGGTCGAAGGACCGGCCGGGCAGCCCGTGGCCTTCATGGCGATCTCCTATCTCGGCATCGAGGTGCAGATCGCGGCGGACGGCATCGGCACCCGCCCCGGCGTGGATTTCCAGAAGAAGATAGACATGACCGCTTATCGCACCGTGCGCCTCTATCACAAGGAGGGCTGGTTGCGCGTGTCGGTGGATGGCCAGGTGTTGATCCACCAGTGCATCTTCCGCGAGGACGCGCCGCCGGGCGGGTGGTACGGCAATGGGCCATTGCACAGCTTCACCCAGTTCGGCGAGGTCGGCGACGCGGGGCGGAGCTTCTGGAAGTCGTTCAAGTACGAAGCGCATAACGCATCCATCGGCGATTGCAGTTGGGAGTGGCACGCGGCTGCCGGGCGGCTGCCCGACCAGTACCAGCGCGAGCGGTTGATCCAGATCCACGCGAACGAGCAGACTGCGGATCATGGCCCGGATCACGGCTACTCCTCCTGGCTGACCCTGCCCGATGGCCGAATCATCTTCGTGGACTACACCAACTATGGCGACAAGCCGAGCAAAAGTCACCTGGTGGGTGTCTATCTGG
>CAZYHE010000016.1:16576-18678 GCA_964647225.1 uncultured Anaerolineales bacterium | reverse complement strand
GGGGTTGGCGTTGAGCTCCAGTGGTGCGCCGACCCAGGCCCCGCCGCTGACCAACTCCGGCTTCGAGTGTACGCAAGGGTTCGCGCCCCAGGAAGGGATCAACGGCCTGGTGCCCGCGGGCTGGACCGCGGCGCGGCTCGCCGGCAACCCCAAGCTAAACAGCACACGCATCGAGTTTGCCGGGAGTTGCGAGGGCAGCGGGTTCATCGAACGCCTGGAGGGGATTGACAGCCTGGTGATCCTCGCCGAGGATATCGAGGAGCCACCGGAGCCGGGCAAACCGTTCGATGTGGTCATCACGCAGCAGGTGACGGTGACGCAAGGGATCGCGTACAGCTTGAGCGGCTGGCTGGTCAGCTTTTGCGGCGGGAGCGCCATGCCCAATGATTGCCCGGAAGGCTACGCCATCACGAAGCTGGCCGGTCTCGACCCGACCGGCGGCCGCGATCCCGGCGCGGGAAGCGTGGTCTGGGCCGAGGATCGGCGCAACTTCACCGAAAGCCGCTGGGCCAATCTCCGGCTCGGCGCGACGGCCCAGGGCATGACCCTCACCGTCTTCGCCCGGATCGCCAGCCCCTTCCAATGGCACGGCGCGCACGCCATCGTAGACGCGTTCAGCCTGGTGGAAGCCCCGACCGCCCACTTCGTGGATCTGCCCGCGGCGGCCGGCGGGCTGACAGCGACCGTGCGCTGGGATGGTGCGCTCAGTCCCGACATCGCCGCGATCCCGGCCGGGAACTACCACCTGCGCTTCGACATCCAGACCCGCGGGGCCGGGCAACTCGATTGGGCCGACTGGCTGGTGGATCAACCGGCGGGCGAGGCGACCTTCACCGCAGCCTTTTGCGCGCCGGCGCAGATCCACGAATTCCGCGTGCGCGCCCGCGCCGAGCAGCCCGAAGGCGTGCCCGGCGCGTTCCCCAACCATCGCTATCCCGGCGTCTGGAGCGCGCCCGCGGCGATCACGTTCGAGCGCGACGCGCCCTGCCCGCCCCGCGCCTACCTGCCGCTGGTGGTCAATAGCGCGCTGGACACCTCGCCGGGCCAGCCAGCGGCTACTCGTTCGCGAAAATAACCGTCTGCTTGACGTTTGCGTCGGCCATCGGGTCACGGACCGCAACCTGCGGGAGTTGGCCCGTCTGGCGGATTTTCGGCAACACGGCAAGGTTTTGCCGCGCCAAGTCGTACTTGGGATCAATCTCCAACGCACGGCGCAGGGCGGCTTCCGCTTCATCGAAGCGTCGCTGTTGGATCAGAGCCAGACCCAGGTTGCCCCAGGGCTGCGGCAGGACGTCGGCCAGCGCGATCACCTTGCGAAACGCCGCCTCGGCTTCTTCCCAGCGGCCTGCGCGCATGAGGCTGTCTGCCTCGCGAAACAGCCCCTGTTGTTCGATGAGATCGTCCAGGGTGAAGCCCGGCCCGCGCAGCTTAAGCTCACTGGCGACGAACTTGCGGGCCACTGCGACCTCTTCGACCGCGCGCTTGGTTTGCTCCGGCGTCGCCGCTGTTTCGACGGCGTGCTCGAAGTAGGTCAACGATTCCCCGGTGCGCGCGGTGAAACGCGCCGATTGTCCCAGGTTGAACCAGTAGATCGAGTCGCGACGATCAAACCGCACGGCTTCCAACCCGGCCTGATACGCCTCCTCGAAGCGTTTGAGCAACCCATAGGCGTTCGAGAGATAGTGCAGCGTTTCCGCGCGCTGCGGCGATTGCGCCGGCAGGGTCGCAAGCAGCTTCTGGCCCACCTCGACCACCCCGCGGTAATCCTTCTCGACCAGCCGGCGCTGCATCTCCATTAGCTGACGTTCAACGTAGCCGGGCAGGATCACAGCGGTTTTGGGGAGCGAAGGTTTGCGCAACTTGGGCAAGTTCGGCCTCCTGCGTCACACCGCCACGACGAACACATCGCTCCGCCCGCGGGCGGCCGCATTGTACGCGATCCAGCGGCCGGTCGGGTCGCAGATCGGGTGCGGGTGCGGATACTGGCCCGGCAGCGCGCCCCAGTCGGAGCCGTGGCGGCAGATCACCTCGACGCGGGGCTGCGGCCGGTCGTAGTAGACCCACAGCAGCAGGTCGTTGCTCAGGTTGCCGTCGAGGATCAC
>CAZYHE010000016.1:0-16476 GCA_964647225.1 uncultured Anaerolineales bacterium | reverse complement strand
CCGTGGTAGATCACGCCTTCGCCGTCCCACGTCCAGACGCAATGCACCTGGAAGCGCGCCTTGTCCTGCGGCGGCAGTTCGGTGAGCTGGCCGGTCGAGAGGCGCAACGTCCAGATGCGGTTGGTCTTGCCGTCGCTCCCGCCCCAGTAGCGCGGGGGGAAGTCACGGTCGAGCAGCAGCAGGTCGCCATCGGTCGGGCAGTGCGGCGCGTGCGCGCTGCCGACGCCCGCTTCCTCGTAGACCGTTGCGACCGGGCCGCCCGCCAACGGCACGCGAATCAACTTCATGCGCATCCCAGTCCCGTCGGCGAAGGATTCCATGTACGGTTTTATTGGCCGCCGGCCGGCCAACAGGTCGGGATGACCGGGCATCAACGACAGGATGACCTCCGTCTCGGCCGGGTCAATGCTCGGCACACCCGGAACCCACTCGCGACCGATGTCGGGGATCAGCACGCGCTCTTCCAACGTGTCAATGTGGACGGCGCGCAGCGCCAGCCCGGCTCGGAACACCGCCCACCGGCTGTGCGGCGCCATGCACATGCTGCCGCTGACGCCCAGGCCGTCGCCGACGCTGTAGCCGCCCTTGTGCGTCTCGCCGTACCCGCCGACTCCCGGTACGGAGTCAATGAGCTGGGTGATGTCGCCGGTCGGCAGGTGGCACTTGAAGATCGCGCTGCCGTTCTCGCGCGCCGACGCGAAGATCAAGAATTCGCCATCGGCCGAGAAGCCGATATTCGTGTGGTAGTTCGGGGATTGGTTATACAGACCCCGCGTGGTGATGCGACGCACTTTACGCAAAGTCCACGGATCGCTGTACAACTCCGATTCGTTCCAGGTTTCGCCTTTGTGGGCCATAAGATTTCACTCCATGAACTGGTTAAGAGGTCGGGCGCCATTCCGATCAACCCACTGAGCGGGCTGACCGTCGCTCTTGCAGAGCGACCTCCAACAGAATGTCGCGCAGAGTTGGCTCGTGACTGCCCAGGACAGCGCGGGCGATATGTTTGTGATGAGGATAAGTCAGAATCTCTTGGTGATGCGGAGCGTTGTCGTAGCGGAAGATCAATTCATGCAACCCTGTCATGCACTGATAACGATACTTGAGCTTCCCGATGGAGTCAGTGTCCTTGACCTCCATGAATTCGAGGCGATGCCCGTTCTCGAAGATGATCGTGCCGCCGATGTAGCCTTGTTGGCGGCTGTAGACTCGCTTTGTGAGGGTGTAGGAGCGGATATTGGCAAACTCGCGGAGGATGCCTTCGATCTGCTCGAAATAGGCTTCGATCATTCTAGCTCGCGCAGTCGCCTTTCGTTCTTTTCGAGCATCTCATGCAGGCCAGCCCAGACGATGAAATCCTCTGTGTCCTCTGTCTGCCCCCGGTTGAACTCGCGATAGAAGTCGGCAGTCGAGCGGTGATACTTCTCCTCGTACCCTTTGAGATCGAGGCGCAGGTTGAGGATGCCGCGCTTCAACTCCGCGATTTGATACGCGACGATGTTCTGGGCGAACGTCTCTGCATCCGGCGCAAGATCGAGCACGCGTTTCACCCGCTGAGCGGTCTTCGGTTGTACGTCAAGACGCAAGTCTAGCATTTGCCCACCTCGCCACAAGGAAACCGAAACAGCAGCCGACTGAATCGCAATCGGCAGTCGGTGTCACCCCGGTACCTTGATAATACCACTCATGCGGTAGCTTCGCAACTGACACACAACCTGAAATGTCACCTGCGGGTGATCGGCGCCTGCCGGCCCCGGCCGAATGTGCGCGCGCTCACTTTCAGAATGACCCCGCCCTGCCAGCGCTTGTGCTCCGTGCGGCGCAGGATCGGGTTGCTGCGATCCTCTTGCACCACCCGCTCGATGGCCGGCGCAACGACCAGGTAGTCGAATGGATCCACCTGATCCGGCTTCAGTTCGGCCGACGGGGGCCGGTCGAGGATGAAGGCCGGGATCACATCCTTTTCCCGGTTGATCCAGCGCGCCAGCGCGATCACGTCGGTTTTGGTGAGATCGCCGATGGGACTGAGGATCCCGGCCAGGTCGCCGTACACCGTGCCGTAGCCGAGCGCCAACTCGGTCTTGTTGCTCGTGTTCAGCAGGATGCCGCCGTGCTGATTGACGAAAGCCATCAGGATCAGCAGCCGCAGCCGCGCCTGGAGGTTCTCGGCCGTGGTTCCACCGGCCAGCAGATCGCCGAGCGCCGCCTCGGCTGCGGTGTGCAGCGGCTCCAGCGGTGCGACGTGCAGCGAGACGCCCAGGTTATCCGCCAACGCCTGCGCCGCGGTGGTCGAGCGGGGATCGGTGTAGCGCGACGGGATCGCGACCGCGCCGACGTGCCCCGCGCCGACCGCCTCGGCCGCGATGACCGCCACCAGGGCCGAGTCAATCCCGCCGGACAGCCCCAACCAGGCTTGATCCAGCGCATTCTTCTGCACGAAGTCGCGTACACCCAGGACGAGCGCGCCGAACAACTCTGCCTCCCACGACTGCTCTGCGGGCTGGGGCGCGGGCGGCGCGGCCATGTCCACGGTGCGCACATCGGCTGCGAAGCCGGCCAGTTGGTCAAGCACGACGCCGCGGTCGAGCACGAAGCTCCGGCCATCGTAGATCAGCTCGTCATTCCCGCCGCACAGGTTGGCATAGACCAGCGGGCAGCCGGAGCGCCGTGCGACGGCCAGCCGTTCATCGAGGATCCCCTGGCGATAGGGTGACGCCGCTAGACAGATCAGCATCTCCGCGCCGGCAGCTTGCAACGCCGCGGCCGGAGGAAATGCGCCGCCCGCGGCGTCAAGGTCATCGCCGAAGAGAACGCCCAGACGGCGCCCCGCCACGGTGATGGGGCTTGAGGCGGGGCCGGGCACGAACCAGCGCGGCTCGCTGAAAACATCGTGCGTCGGGAGGATGCGTTTCGCGGCCACCAGCCGCGCCGCGCCGCCTTCCAGGAGCAGCGCGGCGTTGTACAACCCCGGATGGCGCGGCGAGCGTCGGTCGGCGGGGGCCAGCGTGCCGACGATCACCGGCGGGCCAACGCGCGTGCGCTCGGCCAGATCGGCCGTGGCCGCGGCGACGGCCGGCGGGAAGCTCGGATCGAAGAGGATGTCACGCGGATGGCAGCCGGGAATCGCCAACTCAGGCAGGACGACCAACTCCGCCCCGGCGCGGCGGGCCGCCGCAACCACGGCCAAGCATTGCTCGACGTTCCCTTCCAGGTCGCCGATGATGGGGTTGACCTGGCCCACGCCGATCTTCATGGGAACTCCCCGGCGACCGCTTCGAGCAGGTTCAGCGCCTCCAGCACCGAATCGCGGCGGAAGCAGACCGTGTCGCCGAGCATGAAGGTGCGATAGCCCAGGCTCAGCAGGAACGCCACGTCGCCGATATCCGCGCTGGACGGCGCCGCGCTGCGGGCGAGCGAGTCGAAGATGCGGCTGGCGGCGACCGCTTCGGGATCGGCCGCGATGATCTCGCGCAGCGCGCCGACGATGCGATGCGGCCGGACGACCTCGACGTACAGGTCGCCGCGCGCGGCCATCAGCCGGCCCAGCTTTGCGCCGTGCCGCCGGGCGAAATCCAGCCCGCGCAACGATTCGATCTTCAGCAGCATGTCGGCGCCGGGCAGCAGCCGTTGCACTTCCTCCACGTCGGAAAGATGCTCGACGTAGGACAGCATGACGCGGCGCAGGCCCAGCTCGCGCATGGCGGCCAGGTACGCCCGGTCGGTCTCAGTCAGCGTGCCCTCGACCACCAACGATGGGTGGACGATGTTCACCGATTCGCCGGGGCCGACCAGCCGATGCGGGCCATCCTGCAGGATCAGCCGATTCTCGACGACCGCGGCGATGCGCAGGCTCTCCTCGCCGTCCGACATGAACGCGTCCACGGGGGTCTCGACCCGCAAGGGATGGCTCAAGCACAGCTCGGTGTAGGGCGGGATCGCCGCGCCGACCACACGCAGTTGCCGGCCCTTGAGATCCACCCACAACGGCTGCCCCAGGCGCGACAGCCGCTCCAGCGCCTCGGCCGGCCCGACCCGCACCGGCATCACCGTATTCAGCCGCAGCCCGCACACCAGCGGATGCCGGGCGACCTCGTCCAGGTAGGGCGCGTAGGGCGGGGCCGTGACGATAGCGCGGACGATCATAGTTTGAGCGTTGTGCCGCAATAGGCGCAGCGGAACATGCCCGCCGCATCCACCGGCAGCGGCGCGCCGCAGCGCGGGCAGATCATCACGAGCGGCTTGCTGACCGCCGCCACCTTGTCCTCGCTCTGACGGGCGCGCATGTTGGCCTGGAAGTCGTCGAAATGCCCCCACGCGCGGGCAATCAACCCCATGGCGTAGTCCACGGCCCGCTGCTCATCCTCGATGCGGAAGACCTTCTGGCTGCCGATGGCCTTGTGCCACTGTTTGTCTACCCCATCGCCGGGCTTCCCGGTGGGCCGGCGCAGGAACCAGGTGTTCCATTTGCGGGCCACCTGCTGCCAGGCCGCGAGCGCATCCGCATCGCGCCAGGCCGAGTCGCCGAGATATTTGGCAATCTGATCTTTGGGCACATCCGTGTGCATCGTCACATCACCGAAGACGATCAGGAAGGGCGGCTCGGTCGCGTTCGGGATTTCGACATGGGTGTTGACCCAATGCGCAAAGAGGCCGTAGCTTTCGGGCGCGTCACCGCCGCGGCCCTCACCGTAGAGGGAAGCCAGCAATTGCTCCAGGTCGAAGCCGCTCGCAAAGGTTGTCACCTGCAGCGGCCACTGGTCGCAGTTGGCGTCACCGATGGCCGCGAAGCAGATCTCCAGGTCCTCGCGGTACTGCGACAGCGTGTTGAAGAGCAGCGGCAGGCGGTCGAAGATCTCGAACGGCCAGCTTGCCATCGAGCCGGTGACATCCACGGCGATGATGAGCGGGTTGGCCGACTCGGTGCGGATGCGTTTGCGGGGCGAAATGATCTTCTCGTTCGGCGCCTCGCGGTTCGCATAGGTGCGTGCGCCAACCGCGGACGCGCGTTCCGCGGCCGCCTCCCGCGTCGCCTTGCCGCCGGCGCCGTAGCTGTAATCGCCGGAGCCATACCATTTGCTGGTGTCTTCGCTCCAAGTGTACATTGCGTCTCTCCTAGTCCATAACCGTCGCTAATGCCAATGTCTGTAAGCCAAACTCGCGGCGAAACCGCACGTCCAACCGCCGCGAGCGGATGTAATCCGCGATCTCCAGCGGCACGAGGTCGGTCCAGCCGTCCCCACGCGCCATTTCGCGGCGGACCAGCGCGCCGTCAATCGGAACGCGCGCCGCCGGCGGGATCAACTCGACCGGCCGGATGATCCGGTAGTCCGCAGCGAGCAAGCTGGCAACATAGGGGTTGTCGCTGCAGAACGCGTCGAGCGGGCCGAACAACTCGATCACCAGCGCGCGCCAGCGCGGCCCATCATCGAGATCGGGCACGGGGATCAGCTCGAAGTTGTCCCGGCCGGCCAGCGCCAGCCGAAGCATGTCGGCGGTCTCGTCGCAGGTGAACGCGTTGCGAAAATTATAGCGGTTCGCGCTGCCGATGCCAATGAGCGCGTGTTCAGCACGATCGCACAGCGCAGCCAGCACCGCGGCATGGCCGCGATGCACTGGCCGCCACCGCGCGATCATACCGAGTCGTCCAAAACGCGCGTGCGCGGACGACTCGGACGCAGCCGCGTCGGAGCCGTCCGCCCTCATGCCAACCGCCGCGGCAGGGCGGCTTCCAGATGACGCCGGATCTGGGCCGCGATGTCGTTCATCGCGGCTTCGCTCACACGCTCATCTTCAGGAACCCCCAGATACCCGAAGATTTTTGTGCTGCGGCGGTCTTCGGGCTGATCGGCCATTCGCGGCACGATGTGAAAATGCACGTGCGGATGTTCCTGCGCCTCGGCAAACTGGATCACATAGGTCTTGAGGCATCCGGTGGCCGTTTTCAGCGCCGCCGAAACCTGCCGGATCAGCGGGCCAAGCTCGGCCGCTTCATCAGCCGTGAGCTGGTCGAGCGACTCGATATGCCGGCGCACCACCAGCACGAGCCAGCCGGGCAAGGCTGTGTTGTAACTATGCACGACATCCCAGGACGGTGTCCGGTAAATCGAGTCCCAGAGCGGAACAGAACCAGCGTCACGCGCACCGAGCAATTCACAGGTTTTGCAAGCGTTCATATCTGAGCACTGATCACGGTCATCACAGCGGCTCGATGCGCAGCCGGATCGTCCCCTCGCGCACCGGCTGCTTGAACGCGAAGATCAGGCAGTTGACATCCGCCGCGCCGAGCGCCAGGTCCACATCCTTCTCCACCTCGACGCGCGCCGTCACCACCGCCGGGTCGAACGTCACGCGCAGGCTGACCTTTTCCCCGCGGATGAGCGCCGCCGACGGGCCGATCTCCACCGGGACGAAGGTCGTGATGACGCTTTCGCACTGGCCGGGCTGGCTGGCGAAAGCAACGCTGTCCACGACCTCCACCCAACCGGCCGGCGCGGCGCGGTGCAAGGCAACTGTGCGCTTCAGAGTCGCCAGATCGGCCTCCGGCGGGTACGCGCCCTTGAGTTCGATCGTCATCGCGTCGCCGGCCGCATCGGCACGGTGATCGAGCAAGGTCGCCGCAAACTGTTCGCCGGGCAACTGCTCCTGGCCGTTGGGCCGCGGCACAGAGTGGCCGCGGGAGGAGTTGACGAAGAAGGAATAGCGCTGCGGGCCGAAGTAGGCGCGGGTATAGCGGCCGCGGCCCACGTCCGGGATCAGCGTCTCGCCGCCGAAATGCACCACGAAGTTGCCGACGTCGTTCTGGTTGTGCATCTCCTGGTTGTGCCCGCCCTTGGCCGCCAACACGAGCGCGTTCGGGTCGGCCGGGTCGGTGCGCGCCAGCAGCCACATCATCTCCGCGAACCAGTCGTGGCGAGCGGGGATGAATGCGCCGGCAGGTTCGGAATCGGGCCGCCAGCAGAGGTCGCGCAGCGCCCAGTGGATCTCGCCCTGCCGCTTGTGGCCCGGCTGGACGCGCGCGAACTTCATCAGGTCGGGCAAGTCGAGCCGCTGCGCCAGGTAGGTCAGGTGCGCGGGGATGAAGGTCACGTTGCGGTCGCAGTCCGAGAAGTTGACCGACACGCCGGGGCCGAGCAGGGTGCGCAGCGGGAACTGCGCGGCCTTGCGGATGATCGGTTCATCCATGAAGCGGATTTGGCCGCCGGTGCGCCACTCCACCTGCTCCGCAAAGATGCAGTAGTTGCCGAAGCCGTAGGTCCAGTAGCCGGGGCCTTCGCTGGAGCCGCCGTCCGCGTCGAAGGTCGAGAGAAAATCATCCATCGAGCGCGCCGCGCGGGCGATCATCTCGGCCAGGCGCGAGAGGTCGGTCTCCAGATAGAGGGCGGCGCCGACGACCCCCGCGTTGCAGACCGCCGTCCAGTTGTTCACGCGGCGCAGGTGGGTGTTGTAGAGCCACCACCAATCATGCCGCAGCAGATACGGGGCGAAGCAGCGCTGGTCAATCTCCCAACGGATGCGCTTGCCGACCAGGGGATCGAGCTGCGCGCCCAGCAACAGATCAAGCTCGGCCAGGTCAATGGCGGTGCCCGCCACGCCCAAGTCAATGTGGTGGCGCGACATGTCGGTGAGGCTGATCTGGTGCGCGGGCAGCGACCAGGAGGATTCCTCCAGGATCGCCCAGACCACATCGAGCAGCGGATCGAGGAAGCGGCCTTGCCCCTCCAGGCATTCGGCCAGCGCCAGGCTCGTCATCATCGTGCGCCGGGCTTGCCGCGGCTCCTGGAAGCCCTCGCGACGACCACTGCGCTGGAATTCGAGCCAGAGGGTGGCGGGCAGGCCGGGGATCGGCGTCTGAGCGGCCAGTTCAGCGGCCGCGATGATGCCCGCGGCCTTCTCCGCGCCGATGGCCTGGCGGATCGCCGCCCAACTGGCCCGGTCGGACGCGAGCGGGAAGGGCGGCTTGGGTTCGGTCGCACGGAGCGCGGCCTCGATGTCAACGGCGTTGTAACGACTGAGCATGGGGTTCTGTGTCCTCCCGTTCAATTATCTCGATGACCATTCCCTTCGGTGGTCAAAACCTGGGCGAACTCCTCCAGGCTGGCCGCGAGGATCGCCTGACGGTGCAACTGCTTGAGCTGCGCCAGATCACCGATGCGCTCTAGCGACTCACGGATGCGCAGAGGGGTCGCGCCGAAACGCACTTCAAGCACCGTAAAGACATTCTCGCGCATCCCCCCGAGGCCCTCCTGCCGGCCCTCCTGCCGGCCCTCCTGCCGGCCCTCCTGCCGGCCCTCCTGCCGGCCCATCTGGAGGCCCTCCTGCAAACCCATCTGGAGACCCTCCTGCCGGCCCGCCTCGATCCCTTGTTGCTTCCAATCTTTCGTCCACTCGATCACACGCTCGGCTAACATGCTTCGTACCTCCTTCAATTCAGCCACCGCTGGCACTGTCACACCCGGCAAGCGCGCCGGCAACAACACCCGGCCCAGCCAGACGGTGAACGCCCGGCGCAGGCTGATCTGCTCCGGCGCGGCCAACCATTGGATCAACGACTCGACCACGCGACGCACGTCGTCCGGCTCGCGGCTATGCTCAAGGCGGAACAAGGCCGCCGCGAGATTACGGGTCGCGGGCAGCGCGTCCTCACCGAGCGCGCCCTCGTCAATCAACAGATAGCGCAACTGCGGCCGGTAGACGCTCAACCCGACCGGCCCCGTCCAGACCAACTCAGCGATGTCGAGCGCCGCCCGCCAGCGCGTCATCCCATTGTACAGCACCAACGGCACAACCGGCGGCAGTCGCAGGCCGGGCGCCAGATCGCGCCGCCGGATCAGGTCTTGATACAGCAGCCCCAGATAGGTCATCAGCCGCACGGCCATGAAGGGGTCCACCGTGGACTGAAATTCGAGCAGCAGATAGACGTAGACCCACTCGTCGCGCAGCCGCATCCGCCAGACGAGATCATCTTCCCGTGTACGCAGGTCGTCGCTGACGTAGCTGCCACCGACCAGCTCAAGGGTGCTGAAATCCACCTGGGCCACCCACGGGTCGGGCACGAAGCCGCGCAACAGATCGGCCACCATCTCTGGGTGCGAGAAAAAGGTCTTGTACGAGGCGTCGTATTCCATCATCTCCACTCAACCGGCGACCATTCGATCGCGCATCATTCTACAGCACCTTGCGTCGCGCCGCAAGCGCGATCCGCCACCGCGGGTCTGACACTTTGCGGAAACGCCAGGCCCGTCCGTCACACAAAAAAGGCCCTGACAGTCAGGGCCTTTCGTCGGTCTGCGGCAACCTTAACTTTACGCCACCAGCCCCTCGCTCACCACGGCCCGCAACTTCAGCGTCTCAGCGAAGTGGCAGGCGACGAAGTGCCCACCGCCAATGTCACGAAGCGCCGGCTCTTCATGGCTGCACTGCTCTTTGGCGTAGCGGCAACGCGGATGGAAATAGCAGCCCTTCGGCGGGTTGGAGGGGTCGGCCACGTCCCCCTCCAGGATGATGCCTTCGCCCCGGCCCGCCAGCCTGGGATCGGGCTTGGGCACCGCGGAGAGGAGCGCCTCGGTGTAGGGATGCTTGGGCTGACCGTAGAGCGCCTCGGTGTCGGCCAATTCGACGAGCTTGCCCACGTACATGACCGCCACCCGGTCGCTGATGTATTCGACCACGCTCAGGTCGTGGGCGATGAAGACATAGGTCAGGTTGAACTCATGCTGCAAATCCTGGAGCAAGTTGAGGATTTGGGCGCGCACCGACACGTCGAGCGCCGAGACTCCCTCGTCGCATACCACCAGCCGGGGGTTGAGCGCCAGCGCGCGGGCGATGCCGATGCGCTGCCGCTCGCCGCCGCTGAACGCGTGCGGGTAGCGCCGCATATATTCGGGCCGCAGCCCGCATTGGCGCAGCAGACCGGCCACCCGATCTTCGAGCGCCGACCCGGAGAGGCCGTCGTTCACCCGCAGCGATTCGCCGACGATGTCGAGGACGTTCATGCGCGGGTTGAGGGATGAATACGGGTCCTGAAAGATCATGCGGATTTCACGCCGGTACGGCTTGAGACCGCCACGCTCGATCTGCGCCAGGTCCACGGTCTGGCCGCCGGGCCGCTGGTAGAGGATCTGGCCGGCGGTCGGCTCGTAGGCGCGCAGGATGCAGCGGCCGGTCGTGGTCTTGCCGCAGCCCGACTCGCCCACCAGGCTCAGCGTCTCGCCGGTCTTGACCGCGAAGTTAACCCCATCCACCGCCCGCACGTAACCGGCGACCCGGCGCAGCAGCCCCTTGCGGATCGGGAAGTGCATCTTGAGATTTTTTACTTCGAGCAGGACGTTGTTCGGCGTTTGGGTCGTCTCAGGCATGGGACGCCTCCCCGGCGGAACCCTTATCGCCATCCCCGGAAAGACGGGGCATGCTATATAGCAAACAGCTCACGTAGCGCCCTGGACCGATCTGTGTGGGTTGGGGCACGACCTTGTTGCATACCCCTTCCATGTAGGCCGTGCAGCGCGGATGGAAATAGCAGCCGTTGGGTCGCGTGAAGGGATCGGGCACCATGCCGTGGATCGAATCGAGCCGTTGGCGCGCCCGGCCGCCGACCTTCGGGATCGAGCGGAGCAGCGCCTGGGTGTACGGATGCTTGGGATCGTGGAAGATCGCATCCACATTCGCTATCTCGACCACGCGGCCGAGATACATCACGGCCACTTCCTCGCACATCTCGGCCACCACCCCCAGATCGTGCGTGATCAGCATCAACGACATGCCGAGCTGGCGCTGCATGGAGCGAATCAGCCGCAGGATTTGGGCCTGGGTCGTCACATCCAGAGCGGTCGTCGGCTCATCGGCGATGAGGAGGCTGGGATTGCACGCAATCGCCATCGCGATCATCGCGCGTTGGCGCATCCCGCCGCTGAACTGATGCGGATATTCATCCACCCGCTGTTCGGGCTTGCCGATGCCCACCTGGCGCAGCAGGTCAATCGCCTTCTCCCGCGCTTCCTGCTTGGTCACGTTCTGGTGGAGCAGCAGGTTTTCCATGACCTGGTTGCCGATGGTGTAGAGCGCGTTCAGCGACGTCATCGGCTCCTGGAAGATCATCGAGATTTCCTTGCCGCGGATGGCCCGGATTTCTTTGCCGGTCGGATTGAGCTGCGCCAGATCCACCACCTCGGCCTGACCCGAAGCGCCGGCCGGCGCCTCAGCCCGCCGATAAATGATGCTGCCCTCGACGATCCGGCCTGGATGATCCACGATCTGGAGGATCGAACGGGCGGTGATGCTCTTGCCGCAGCCGCTTTCGCCCACGATGCCGAGCGTGCGCCCCCGCGCCAGGTTGAGATCCACCCCATCCACGGCTTTCACGACGCCCTGGTCGAGGAAGAAGTATGTTTTCAGCCCCTTGATTTCGAGGAGTAAATCGTCATTCTGCATGTAGTGTTCCTGTCAACGTGGTACGTATTGCGTAGTGCGTATTTCGTATCTGGTCTCGCTGCGATGCTGATTTCACTTGCCGGCGACAGCACAATGCCCGGAACTGCGGGGCACGCTGTACGTAATACGCAACACGCAATACGCACTACCTTTCAACGCCCATACGGATCCGCCGCGTCGCGCAGCCCATCGCCGAGGAAGTTCAGCGCCAGCACGGTGATGATCACCGCCAGCGCGGGGACGAGCAGCCAGGGGGCTGTCGCCACGGCGCGGATGTTCTGCGCCTCCTGGAGCAGCACGCCCCAACTCACGACCGGCGGCTGAAGACCCAAGCCGAGGAAGCTGAGCGCCGTCTCGGCCAGGATCATGCCGGGGATGGCGAGCGTGATCGAGGCGATGATGTGGCTCGAGAACGACGGGATCATGTGGCGGAAGATCACGCGCATCTCGCTCACCCCGTCGAGGCGGGCGGCCATCACGAAGTCCTCCTCGCGCAGCGACAAGAACCGGCCTCGCACGACGCGCGCCAGGCCGGTCCAGCCGATGAACGAAAGGATGATCGTGATGCTGAAATAGATGCGCTCCGAAGGCCACGTGACCGGGATGGCGGCCGCCAGACCCATCCACAACGGGATGGTCGGCACCGAGCGGATGAACTCGATCAGGCGCTGGATGATGTTGTCTATCTGCCCGCCGAAATAGCCGGAGATGCCACCCAACGTCAGCCCCAGGATGAAGCTCATAAAGACACCGACCAGGCCGATAGACATCGAGATGCGGGCACCGTAGATGATGCGGGTCAGCACATCGCGGCCGACGCGGTCGGCGCCCAGCAAGTAGACCTTCTCCTCTTTATCCAGCGGCCCGAAGAGATGAATGTCCGACTCGATCAATCCCCACATCTTGTAGGGCGCGCCACGCACGAAGAAGCCCAGCGGGACGCGCTGTTGCGGGTCTATCTTGAAGACGCGGCGCAGCGCCTCTTGCTCGATCTCCTGCTTGAGGCCGAACACATATGGCCCCACAAAGCGCCCCTCGTGGAAGAAGTGCAGGGCTTGCGGCGGCGCATAGGTGCGGGGCGGATAGAACGTGTCGGGCAGGAACGGCGCAATCGGCTCGACGAAGAGCGCGATCAGGTAGATCAGCGCGACGATGACCGCCGCGGCCATGGCGACCTGGTGCTTGCGGAACTTCCACCAGATGAGCTGCCACTGGGAAGCGACGAAAATACGCGGTTCATCGGCGGCTTCCTGTCTTCCGGGAGACGCGCCTTGCGCGCTGCTCCCCGCTGGCACGGCAAGGGGCGTAGGTGATTCCAAGGCCATAGGTTTACTCGTGATGTGTGAAGCGGGCACGGTCGAAGACCGGCCCGAGCTAAAACTGCTTAGCGTTATTTCGCTGTGGCCGGTCTCCTGACCGAGCCACCGAACGGGCACGGTCGGAGACCGGCCCGAGCATCAATGGCGTGATTTTACCCCAGCCGGATGCGCGGGTCGAGCCACGCCAGCAGGATGTCGGAGATCAGCGTGCCGATGATGGTCAGCGTGCTGAGCATAAAGATGAAACTGCCGGCCAGGTACATATCCTGCGACATGAGCGCCCGCAGCAGCAGCGGGCCGGTGATCGGCAAGTTGAGCACCACCGCGACGATGGTCGAGCCGGAAACCAGCGCCGGCAGATACCAGCCGGCCGTGCTGATGAACGGGTTCAGCGCCGCGCGCACCGGATATTTGAGCAGCAGCCGCGGCTCGGACAGCCCCTTCGACCGCGCCGTCACCACGTAGGGCTTGTGCAACTCGTCGAGCAGGTTAGCGCGCATGATGCGGATCAGGCTGGCGGTGCCGCTGGCGCCCAGAATAGCCATCGGCACGACCAAGTGCTTCGCCAGATCCCAAACCTTCGCCAGGCTCCACGCCGCGCTTTGGAATTCGGGCGAGAAAAGCCCGCCGACGCTCTGGTTGAAGTAGGCGAAGAGCACCCACATCAGCACCAACGCCAGCAGGAAATCGGGCGTCGCCAGGCCCAGGAAGCCGAGGAAGGTGGCGATGTAGTCGCCGATGGAATATTGTTTGACCGCCGAGAAAACACCAATGGGGAACGCGATGAGCCACGTGACGAGCAGCGTGGCGAGCGACAGCACGAAAGTCAGCGGCAGCCGCTCCCACAGCAGGCCCCAAACGGGCCGGTTCCACTCCATCGAATGCCCGAAATCGCCCTGCAGCATATTGCCGATCCACCGAAAGTATTGGACATAGATCGGCTGGCCCAGGCCGTAGCGATCCCGCAGCGCCTGAATGGTAGATTCATCCACCAAGTCGCCCATCGAGGAGAGTTGGGTCACGTATGAGGTCAGGTAATCGCCGGGGGGCAACTGGATGATGATGAACGCCACGACCGACACCAGAAACAACGTCGGGATCATCATCACAATACGGCGGGCGATGTATTGTAGCATCGCATGCTCCTGAAGTGCCTGCCATGACAGGCATTGCTATGCCCACAGCCATAACTCGCATTGCGTAGTGCGTATTACGTGATTCGACATATGTCCCTTCACGCAATACGCAACACGCAATGCGCTTAACTGTTACGCCTTCTCGAAGAAATACTGCTCCGGCATCGTCTGCGCCGGGCTGTTGCACAGATGCCAACCCCAAACCTCGTTCGGCAGGTTCTTGAAGTTGGTCTTGCGGATGCCGTACCCCTTGTAGTAGCGGGTGATGCCCATGCATGGGAAGTAGTCGGCGGCGTTGTCGAGGATCTGCTTCACGATTTCCTTCTGCTTGGCCTCATCCGCCGTTTCTCTCAACTTATCGTAGAGATCGTGGTTCTTCTTGACCTCGGCCGGCGGTTCCTCGCCCTGCTTGCCGGCGCTGTTCCACCAGTTGGCCCAAGCAACGCCCCACAAAGACTCAGCGCTGAACGCCACAGTCCACCGCGGATCCATCATCACCACCATGCCGTCCGCGCCGGTCCAGACACCCGCATCGTGGTCGTTGGCGTCCTTGTGCGCATAGAAGAGGGAACGTTCCATCGCCTTGACAGTGGTGTTGACGCCGACCGCCTTCCAGTAGCGCGCCACCATCTCCATCTGCTGCGCCCATGGCTCGAACGCCTGCGCCACCTCGATGGTGATCGCCAAGGGCTTACCATCGAAGCGCAGCCGCATGCCGTCCGCGCCCTTCTTCAGCCCCAGATCGTCCAACATCTTGTTAGCCTTGGCCACATCGAATTCCGTGTACTGCTTGGCCAATCGCTCGTGGAAATGCGGTGACTCATCCAACGGCGCGGGCTGGCGCGGTTCGCCATCGCCCACATAGGTCGTGTCAATGATCTCCTTGCGGTTGATCGCGTGAGAGAGTGCGATGCGGAAGTCCTTCTTCTGGAAGACCTCGCGCAGACCCGGATCCTTGTGGGTCAGATTCAGCGCCAGCGCGGTCGGGGCCTCGAAGGCGCTCTTGGAGATGAAGAACTCGTAGCCGCCCTTCGCCTTGTTGTCGGTGAAGACCGCCTTGTTGTCCGGCGTGGTGATGTGCCGGTCGGTCATGTCAATCTCGCCGTTCAGCGCCTTGAGCGTGATGCCATCCACCTTCTCGATGATAGAATACTGCATATCATCAATGTACGGGAGTTGGTTGCCTTCGGTGTCCACCTTCCAATAGAAGGGGTTGCGCGTGGCGGTCATCTGCGTGGCATCGCCCGCGCCGAGCGCCTGCACTACTTTCCAGGCCATATGCGTCGGACGTTCGGCGTTCAACCAAGTGTCGTTCTTCTGGCCGTAGTAAGCCACCCAATCCTGCTGCTTGGCCTCCTTATAGGCTGCCTCGACCTTCTCCTTGTTGTACTTGATGTGGAACTGCTTCATGTAAGCAGATGGGGGAAAGAACTGGCCCTGGCCGTTCAAGTTCTTGATCAGCAGGCCATTCGGGGCCTCAAAAGTCATCTTAAAGGTCTGATCATCCACCTTGACCAGCTTACCGACCTTGCCGGCCGTGCGGAACCAAGCCGGCTTAACCCTGGTCAGCTCGTCATTCATGATGATGTCATCGTACCAGTAGACGAAGTCATCAGCCGTGAATGGTGAGCCGTCGGACCACTTCATTCCCTTGCGCAGATAGAACGTGAATTCTTTGCCATCCGGCGAGATGTCCCACTTTTGCGCCACATTGGGCACAACCGATTTCAGATCGGGGGCCCAACGTGCCAGAGTATCGTTGCCCATCGTGCGGCCCAGCCAGGGCGTATCCGAGCGGCCCAGCAGGCCCGACCGCCACTTGCCGCCATAGGTGCCTACCTTCTCGAACGGCTTAACAACCATCGGCTCGGCGCCGACGCGTGCATCCACGGGCGGCAGCTTGCCATCTTTAACCATCGCGGCCAAGGTGGGGGCTTCCTTGTACTTGCCGGCAGCCGGGGCTGGCGCAGCGGGGGCCTTGGTCGGTTCAGCTTTGGCAGCCGGCACGGCAGTCGCGGCCGGTGCAGCCGGGGCTTTGGCTGGCGCAGGTGTTTGCTGACCGCCGCAGGCGGCCACTGTTGCGGTGACGGCGACGCCGCCACCGATCACCAGAAATTCACGTCGCGATAACTTACGCATTTCTCCATGTCCTCCTGACAAAGTATAGAGTGTGCAGATAGGCTCAATTCGCCGGCAGATCGAGGCGCTCGTCAAGCAGGTTCACGCAAAGCGAATCCCCGATGCTGCGCAGAACGGGTTTGCAACCAACGAGCAAGCGAGCGCTGGCTCTCACATGATGGCTGTCCAAAAAGGATGTTCTCTGCGCTGATATCTTCATCCAAATCGGGCCAGTGAACGCCTTCGCCCTGTCCAATCAGTCGCCAGTTATTGCGTTCCTCAGGCTGACCGTGGCGAAGCCTGGGATACCAGGCCAACGGCACGGAAACCGTCCGTCCGTCAACCAGATCAACTACCAGGGAATCGCCAGTCACTGCCACATGCTGCACCGTGACAACGCGTGTTCCAATCAGCAAAGAACTCAATATGGACATGCGGCGGTTCGCCACCATCACCAGAATAGAAGAAAAACCGGT
>CAZYHE010000015.1:6241-19235 GCA_964647225.1 uncultured Anaerolineales bacterium | reverse complement strand
ACCAATCTACCAACACCCATGCCACTCACACCAAAAGCCAATCTCCTTCGCGCCATCGCCCACGCTGACCCCGACCATGTGCCGTGGGCCGGGGAGGGCGCGCTCCGGCTGGTGGATCACGCGGGGCGTAAGCCGCCGCGGGCGGGGATGGATGCCTGGGGCGTTACCTGGGCGCCGCTGCCGGCGTCATATCATGTGGGCGCGGGCGAACCGGCCGAGTCGTACCCCCTCGCGCCGGCGGCGAACTCGGTCACGGAACTCCTGGATCGCACGTTCCCCCCGGTCGGGCCAGCTATGTTCGTGGGCCTGCTCGACGGGATCAACCCGGCCGAGACGTTGGTCGTGGGGCAGCACGGCGCGGGCCTGCTGGATCGTCTCGTGCAACTGTTGGGGATGCCGGTCGCGCTGACCGCGCTGCTGAGCGCGCCGGAAGCCTGCGCGGCCGTGCTTGCGCGCATCGCCGCGCATCATGTGCAGGTCGCGCAGGGCTATCTCGCGGCCGGCGCGGAGGCGGGCTGGCTGGCCGATGACTACGCCGGGGATGCCGGGCCGTTCCTCAGCCCGCGGGTGTGGCGGCGGCTGTTTCTGCCGGAGCTGGCCCGGATCATCGCGGTCTATCGGCAGGCCGGCGTGCCGGTCTTCTTTCACACCTGCGGCCGGGCCGAGGCCTTCATCCCCGACCTGCTGGCGGCGGGCGTGATGGTCTTCAACTTGCAGAGCGACGTGTGCGACGTGGAAGGGCTGAAGGTGAAGTACGGTCGCCGGATCGCCTTCTACGGCGGCGTGGCGAGTGAACTCATGCAGCGCGGCCCGGTTGACCGGATCGCCGCGGCCGTACGCACGGCGATGTGGACGTTGGGCCGGGAGGGCGGCCTGATCCTGGCGCCCGACCAGCCGCTCGCCCATCCGCCGGAGCACCTGGCCGCGCTGGCGGAGATGGCGCGGCGCGCTGGGCGATACCCGTTGGTGGGGATGTAGGGCGTAGTGCGTAGTGCGTATTGCGTACTCAAGTTTGTCACGGACCGGCCCGAGCAGGAAACCTGAATGCTTGCTGTGGCCGGTCTTTGACCGAGCCACCAGGAGCGACCATACACGTAATACGCAACACGCAACACGCAACACGAAGGAGTTTCCATGTCCGAAATTCGTCGCGACCCCGTCATCGGTCGCTGGGTCATCATTGCCCCGGAGCGGGCGGCGCGGCCCGAGCCTGTGCCGCTGAACCTGCCGGAACGCCAGCCCGCGCCGTGCGTCTTCTGCAGCGGGCAAGAGGCGCTCGATCCGCACGAGATCTTTGCTGTGCGCGCGGCCGGCACGGCCGCAAACACGCCCGGCTGGCAGGTGCGCGTGTTGCCGAACAAATACCCTGTGCTGCGCATCGAGGGGAAGTTTACGCGGGAAGGGGTCGGGATGTTCGACCGGGTGACCGGGGTCGGCGCGCACGAGGTCATCGTCGAGACGCCCGAACACGATGTGCAATTGGCCGACCTGCCGGAGAGTCACATCGCAGCCGTCATGCGCACCTACCGGGTGCGCATGGCCGACCTGGCGGGCGATGACCGTTTCAAATACGTCCTGATTTTCAAGAACCAGGGTTACCTGGCCGGCGCCAGCATCTCGCATCCCCACTCACAACTCATCGCCACCCCGGTGACGCCGAAGCGGGTGAAGGAGGAACTGGCCGGCGCGGAGAAATACTACGATTTCAAGCGACGTTGCGTCTTCTGCGATATCATCCGGCAAGAGACGGCCCTGACTACCGAGCGGCTGGTCTTCGAGAACGACGCCTTCGTTGTGCTTTCTCCCTTTGCGGCGCGCGTGCCCTATGAAACGTGGATCGTGCCGAAGGCGCACGCGTGCGACTTCACAGCCATCCGCGATGGGGATTGCCTGGCGTTGGCGGAGGCGCTCAAGCATATCCTGCTGCGCCTGCGCACGGTGCTCAACGATCCGCCGCTGAACTACCTGATCCACACCGCACCGTTTCGCCGGCCGCGGCCCGGTTACTGGGCGACGATCCAGCACGACTTCCACTGGCATCTGGAGGTACTCCCGCGGCTCACCCGCGCCGCGGGCTTCGAGGAAGGCTCCGGTTTCTACATCAACCCGGTGCCGCCGGAGGAGGCCGCCTCGCTGCTGCGCAGCGTCGCGCTGTAGCGCAAGATGCCATCTTGCGTTACAGGTCACGGTTCGATGTCGGCGACCGAGTCCAGGACGCAACCGGGGCGATAGGGGAAGCGGTCCACATCTGCGCGGCGGGTGACGCCGCTCAACACGAGGATCGTGTCCAGCCCGGATTGCACCCCAGCGATGATGTCGGTGTCCATCCGGTCGCCCACCATCACGGTGTTCTCCGAGTGCGCGGCGATGTGCTTCAACGCCATGCGCATCATCAACGGGTTCGGCTTGCCCACGAAGAGCGCGTTGACGCCGCTGGCCTTTTCGATGAGCGCCGCGACCGCGCCGCAGGCGGGAACCGTGCCGCCATCCCCCGGCCCGTTCGGATCCGGGTTGGTGGCGATGAAGCGCGCGCCGGCCTCGATCAGCCGGACGGCCTGGGTGAAGACCTCCAGGGTGTAGTTCGCCGCCTCGCCCAACACCACGTAGTCCGGCTGCCGGTCGGTGATGATATAGCCCGCGCTGTGGATCGCGCCCGTCAGGCCGCTGTCCCCGATCACGAACGCGGTGCCGTTGGGCCGCTGCGCCTGCAAGAAGCGCGCGGTCGCCAGCGCCGAGGTGAAGATGTTCTCGGCGGTCACATCCAGCCCGATCCCTTGCAGCCGGTGCGCCAGATCCCCCGGCGTGAAGCGCGAGTTGTTGGTGAGGATCAGAAATTTTGCCGCGCGCGCCCGGAGCCGGGCCAGAAAGCCATCCGCGCCGGGGATCAGCGTGCCGCCGCGGATGAGCACGCCATCCATGTCAATGAGATAATTCTTGGGCGGTTCCATCATCTGTCATCCCTCGTCCAGTAAATAGGCCAGCAGCAGCCGGGTGGACGCGACCAGCGCGTCCCCGTGAGTCCGCTCGAAGGAGTGTGAGGCGTCTACCCCCGGCCCCAGCAGGCCGATGCGGTAATCGCCCCCCGCGCGCACCGCCGCTTCCGCGTCCGAGCCGTAGAAGGGGTAGATGTCGAGCTTGTAGGGGATTTCGTGCGTCTGGGCCAACGCCACCAGCCGCCGGCGGATGCCCAGATCATACGGGCCGCCGCTGTCCTTGGCGCAGATGCTGACCGCGTGCTCGTTCCCCTGCAAGCCGTCGCCGATGGCACCCATGTCCACCGCGATCAGCTCCGTGACATCCTCCGGGATGCCGGCGGCCGCGCCGTGGCCGACCTCCTCGAAGTTGCTGAAATGGAACGTCGTCCGGTGAGCGGGCGTGCGGCCGGCGTCGCGCAGCGCCTGGAGCGCGCCGAGCATCACGGCCACCCCCGCCTTGTCGTCCAGATGGCGCGATTTCACATAGCCGGTCTCGGTGACGGTGGTGCGCGGGTCCCAGGCGATCATGTCACCGACCTCGATGCCCAGCCGGCGGGTGTCATCGGCCGACCGCACCAGCGCATCCAGGCGGATCTCCACCTCATCTTTCTTCCATTCTTTGTCCGCCACCGGCTCCCGGTTGACATGCACCGACGACTTCACCAGCACGGCGGTCCCGGTATGCACGCGCAGGTCTGCGGTGCGAATCCAGCAATACTCGCCGTTGACGGCAAAAAGCGGATAGCCGCCGATGCGGTCGAACGCCAGCCGGCCGTTGGATTTGACCTGGGTCACGATGGCGCCCAGCGTGTCCACATGGCCGGTCACGGCGCGCGGCGCGGCCGCGGGGCCTGAGACCTGGCCCGCGAGGGTGGTCGTCAGCGCGCCCTTGCGGGTGAAGGTGACGGTCAGGCCCAGCTCGGCCAGCCAGCGCGCCACCAGCGCCAGCGCGTCCGCGGTGTCGCCGGTCGGGCTGGGGGTGCGCAGCAGGTGGACGAGACGGTCTACGAGGGTGGTCAGATCAATAGCGGGCAAAGCGTTCATGCAGCCTCCCTGCGGGATGATCCGTCGAGACGTTGGAGCGCGTCGAGCAATTCCGGCAATTCCCGGATGCGCGCCTCTGGCACGATGTCGGGGGGATGCTCGGCACGGTGCGCCACTTCGATCAGCACGCCCGCCATGCCTGCGCCGTGCGCGCCGGCCACGTCGGCGTGCAGCCGATCCCCCACATATACCGCTTGCTCCGCCGGCAGATCGAGCGCGGCCAGCGCCGCCTGAAATATGGCTGGGTGGGGCTTAGCGACCCGCGCTTCCGACGAATAGATGCGCACGGGGAAGAAGTCCAGCAGGCCGCGGCCCGCCAGGGTGCGATCCATCAGCCGACCGGGCTGGAGGGTGTTGGAGATGACGCCCAGCCGGTAGCCGCGGCCGCGCAGCTCGGTCAGCAGCTCGCGTGCGCCGATCCGCAGCCCCGCGCCGCCACCCGTTGGCCGATAGAACGCATCGCCCGCGGCCTGCACCCACGTCTCATCGGCGGGCAGGCCCATCTGCGGCAAGAACTGGCGCATCACATCGTAAACATCCACCCCGCGCTGCTCGGCCACGGCCGCCTGATAGAGCGCCTCGCTCTCATGCGCCAGCGCGGCCGCGAACCCCGCGCGGTCGCCGATCGTCGCGCCCAGGGCCGCCAACGCGTCGCACACATGCGCCCCGCGCCCGGCCAGCCGCGCCTCGTAATCCCCGCGGCCTTCCCCCAGGTCAACGAGCGTGTCACCGAGGTCGAAGAGGATGGCGGTGAACTGAGACATGATGCCTCCCCGGTGGTAGATTGGGAGATTGGTAACTTGGTAAATTGGTAAATTGGGCACGTCATCCTCCCAACTTACCAACTTACCAATCTACTAATCTACCAACCTACTTCGCCCCCACCTTCTTCTTCCGCTCCTCCGCCTTGCGCGCGATGCGGTTGAAGGTGCTCGTGATCCCCATGGCCTTCTTGACCTCGCGCAACGTTTCGGCGGCGATCTCGCGGTAACGCAGCGTGCCGTCGTAGATGATCTCGTCCACCAGGCCGCTCTGCGCCGAGTAGTGGGCGATGCGTTCGCGCACTGGATCGAGGAAGGTATTTAGCACGTTTGTCAGGCGCTCTTTGACTTCGACATCACCGACCTTGCCGGCCCGGTAGCGCGCCTTGAGCTCCTCGACCGTCGCTTTGTCGGGATCGAACTGATCGAGATAGGTGAAGACCGGATTCCCCTCGACCGTGCCCGGGATGTCGGCGCGGATGCGGTTGGGGTCGGTGTACATGCTATGCACCTTCTTCTGCACCGTCCTGGCATCGTCTGAGAGTAGGATGGCGTTGCCCAGGGATTTGCTCATCTTGCCTTGACCATCGGTCCCCGGCAGCGCGTCCCCTTCCACCAGGTCATCGGGGAGCGGAAAGACCTCGCCGTACTGGTTGTTGAAGCGCCGCGCCAGTTCACGCGTGATCTCGACGTGCGCCTGATTATCCTTCCCCACCGGCACCAGATGCGCCATCGGCAGCAGGATGTCGGCGGCCTGGAGGACGGGATAGCCCAACAACCCGAACGGGATGGTGTCTTCGTCCATCAGCGCGGCGCGCGCCATCTCCTTAATGCTCGGCAGCCGCGCCAGCCGGGGCACCGTCACCAGGTTGCCCAGCAGCAGCGCCAGTTCATACGTCTCATGGATCGCCGACTGGAGGAAGATCGTCGAGATCGTCGGATCAATGCCGGCCCCCAGGTAGTCCAGCACCATGCCGCGCGCGTTGTCGGCCACCTGCGCGATATCCTCCTTGCTGTTCTTGGTCGTCAGCACGTGCAGGTCGGCGATGATGAAATAGCACTCGTACTCATGTTGCAGCCGCACGCGATTGCGCAGGCTGCCCACATAGTGCCCCAGGTGCAGCCGGCCCGTCGGCCGGTCGCCGGTGAGAATGCGACGCTTGGTGGTCATATGGTCCTCCTTGAAAGAATGGGTAGACAAGTAGACAAGGAAACAGGGGAAACAAGGCAATAAAAACGCCCCGCCCCCGGAATCACTTCCAGGGACGAGGCGTTAAGCCCGCGGTACCACCCTGCTTGGGCCAAGCTAGACCTGGCCCCACTCTGCCGAGGCGTCACAAGACCTTCGAGGTTTCCGAAACCTCGAAGGTCTGCGCAAACAGACCTCGCGCGCCCTGATAACGGTGGCGGCTCCGGAGTGACCTACTCGTTTCCCGACAAATGCACCCGACTGCGTCCAGCGTTCAGCACTCCGCATTCATCGTTCCGCATTCGGCCCCCGACTCCCCGGCCCATTCGCCGGCCCCGTGGATGCCTCACTCACACCAGCGGAGGCTCTCTGAATCCCGGTCTGCCGGTTACTCTTCCGGTTCACAGTCGTTCGCTATATCAATGTGTCCAAAGTATGCCACAGGGCCGTCAGGCTGTCAAACCGGCGCGAGGCGCAACAACTCGCGCGCCAGAGTTGACAAGGGGGGGCAAAATGCTAAAATGTAGGTAATGCCAACCTCGTTCCGGCTTCCTCCGTATCGAGCGCGCTTCTGCACTCCGTGGTTGCAATGCCGTTAGATCTGGTAACATCTTGGATAGTGGCTCACTGACACGCCGCGGCCGATGTGTTGTAATGCGCAACGTTCTTGTTCGCTTGAAGCCCGGCATCACCCGGAGTGCGCCCTTGTAGGGGATGAACATGCCAGAGAAACAAGATCCGCCCGTCCACGGCGAGTGGGAATGCATGGAGTGCGGGTACATCGAGAAGGGGATCGAAGCTCGGCGGCCGGCGCAGTGCCGCGAGTGCGGCGCTTCGGCCCGGGCGCTCGAATTCTTCCTGGATGATGACTGGGATGAAGCGGGCGATGAAACCGACGATTGGTTGGATGAGGAGCGCGACCGCGCAGAGCGATAGGGAACGGCGCGTCGCGGCGCTATAGTGCGACCGGCGGGATTGAACGAAATCGGGGCGCACAGCGTCTTATACTCACCCCTGCGACCACGCGCAGCACAGGTTGTGGGGGTGTCGTTTGTCATCAATCCAAACCATTTTGGAGCGTGTCACATGTTTGAAGTTGCAGAGCTGATGGAACGCAGCGAAGAACCTCCCCAACAGAGCACGACTGAGGAACCTCCCCACCGTCGCAGCTCACAGTCATCGCGCCGCGCGGCCATGTGGGCCAATGTGCCCGATGCCCAATGGAACGACTGGCGCTGGCAACTCAGCCACCGGCTTAATTCGCTGGCGGAACTGAGCCAGATCATCAACTTGACGGACGAGGAAGTCGAAGGCTGCCGCAGCCATCACTTCCGCGTGGATGTCACCCCGTATTTCGCTTCGTTGATTGACCCCGACGACCCGAACTGTCCCATCCGGCGCCAGGTGATCCCGACCAATCGGGAATTGACCGCGTTCGCTGGCATGGGGGCGGACTCGCTCAACGAAGACGCGCACAGCCCGGTGCCGGGCCTGGTGCATCGTTATCCCGACCGCGTGTTGATGCTGGTGACGACCCAGTGCGCCAGCTACTGCCGCTATTGCACGCGCAGCCGCCTCGTCGGCGATCCGAACGCGCAGTTCAGCCGCAGCGACTATGACGCGCAGATTGACTACATCGCGCGCACGCCGCAGGTGCGTGACGTGCTGCTCTCCGGCGGCGACCCGCTGGTCCTGCCCCCGCGCATCCTGGAGGATCTGCTCCGCCGGCTGCGCGCCATCGAGCATGTGGAGATCATCCGCATCGGCAGCCGCGTCCCGGTCTTCATGCCGCAGCGCATCACGCCCGAGCTGGTCGAGATGCTGCGCCGGTATCATCCGTTGTGGATGAACCTCCACTTCAACCACGCCAAAGAGCTGACGCCGGAAGTGGCGGTCGCGCTGGCGCGGCTGGCGGATGCGGGCATCCCGCTCGGCAGCCAGACGGTGCTGCTGGCAAACGTCAACGATTCGGTGGCGGTGATGAAGGAGCTGATTCACAAACTGGTGCGCAACCGGGTGCGGCCCTACTATCTCTACCAGTGCGACCTGGTAGCGGGGGCCGGCCATTTCCGCACCACCGTCAGCAAGGGGATCGAGATCATCGAGGGACTGCGCGGCCACACGTCGGGTTATGCCATCCCGACCTACGTCGTGGACGCGCCCGGCGGCGGCGGGAAGATCCCGGTGATGCCGCAGTATTTGATCAGCCAAGCGCCGGGCAAGGTGGTGCTGCGCAACTTCGAGGGTTACATCACCACCTACAACGAACCGAACGATTACACCGGGCACACCGCCGCGCGCCCCGAACATGCGGCGCACCCCTGGGATGAAGGACAGGAAGGCGTCGCGGGCTTGCTCTCCGGCTGCGCCGACGCCATCAAACCGCAGGGGTTCGATGTCCTGCATGCACGGGGGCGCGCAAGCACGGACATGTTGGGCACGGTCACGTGGGACGCGCCCGAACCGGTGATCGTCGCCCAGCCCGCCCCGCGCAAGAACGGCAACGGCCATCACGCCGGATAACCCCGCACCCCCGACCTCCTCTCCCCATGGGGAGAGGAGGTATTGCAATAGGAGCGATCGTCAATGGGTCTCAACGTCGCCGTCCTGGCGAACCTGAAGCAGAACGCGCCGAAGTACGCGGGTATGCCCCCCGACGCCTGGGCGGATTTGGACTCGGATATCACGGTGAACGCCATCGCGGCGGCTCTCGAGGCCGGCGGCCATCGGGCCACCTTCCTGGAAGGCAACCTGTCGCTCGTCGAGACGCTGCCCAAGCTCAAGCCGGACATTTGCTTCAACATCTGCGAGGGGCACTGGGGCGATTCGCGCGAGTCGCATGTGCCGGCCATCCTGGAGATGCTGCGCATCCCCTACACCGGCAGCGGGGTGCTCACCCTGGCGCTGACCCTGGACAAACCGGTGACGAAGCGCGTGCTGGCCTTTCAGGGCTTGCCGACGCCGGCGTTCCAGGTCTTCGAGCGCGCCAACGAGCCGATTGACCCCGATCTCAGCTTTCCGCTGTTCGTCAAACCGAGCCGCGAAGGCACCGGGATGGGGGTCAGCGGCAGCTCGATCGTCCGCAATGCGGCGGAGCTGCGCGACCAACTGACCGAGCAACTTGCACGCTATCATCAGCCGATCCTGGTGGAGCGCTTCATCCGCGGCCGCGAGGTGACGGTCGGTGTCCTCGGCAATCTCACCGAGCCGGTCGCCTGGCGTCTCCCCAGTGATGAACTGGCGGAGCGCATCTTCGCCGGCCTGCGCTTTCTGCCCGCGTTGGAGGTGGACTTCAGCAAATACCCGGAGAGCGAAGCTGGCGTCTACACTAATCGTATGAAGACCGAATGGGCCGGCGATTTCCGTTATCTCTGTCCGGCCCCGCTGGCGCCAGAGTTACTGGCACAACTCCAGTGGCTGACCGCGGCCGTCTTCCGCGTCACCGGCTGCGCCGATGTGGCGCGCGTGGATTTCCGCCTGGATGCCGACGATGGCGACCGGCCCACCAGCCTGGAGGTCAACCCCCTGCCGGGCCTCTACCCTGGGCTGAGCGACTTGGTGCTGGAAGCAGACGCGCTGGGCCTGCCCTACGATACGCTGATCAACGCGATCCTCCAGGCGGCCTGTGTGCGTCATGGGATCGCCCGCGATGGACTGCGCGCCTTCTGAAAATTTGCGTATCTTGACGAGTTGTGGCATTCTCCAAACCGCCATTTGCAGTCGTAAACGAAGCTATCGTTTTCCGGCTGGGCTAAGTGCTTCTTCGATCTCACTGGAGGGGGAACACCATGACCGTCAAAGTATTCTGCAAACTAGCCGACTGTGTCAACTGGGACAACGGTCTGTGTGGCGCAGAGGAGATTCGCATTGACCGCGAAGGCTATTGCGCCACCTATGAAGAGATCCCTGAAGAGGCGACGGATGAACTCGACACTCCGGGTCGCACCGAAGAAGTGAACTGGGAAGACGAAGAAGACGAAGAGCTAGAGCTGGATGAACTGGGCGAAGATGAATGGGAAGAGCTTGAAGAAGAAGAAGAAGACGACGACGAGGAAGAAAATCTCGGTGGCTGGTCATCTGATACAGGCGGGCGTGGGCGCCGCTGAGCGCGCCCACGTCCTGTGAAGCGCCGGGCCGGCAGCAAGCGGATTGCCGGCCTGATTCCCCTGTCCTGGGTCGTTGCACCGCCTCGGGCGAACGCGGCGCGGCCGGTTGTGGGGCGTTTGAACCGCGTCTGCGCGATTTGACCTTATTTTCCATCTGTGGTATAGTCCCCATACTGATTGTTTTCATCAGTGTGTCCTCGCTACCTGCCCCGGGCGGCCATTGGTGGGCCATTGTGTAAGGATTGTAACCCCTGAACGGGCGGCAAGGACATCGTGCATCTTTTGGACCTTATCCTCAGCTTATTTGTATTTTCCTGCGACTTGGTTAGTTCTAACGCCGGTCTCGGTCGGTTGTGATGCGAGGTCGGCGCACTCCCATTGATAGGATCGTCATCGCATCAGGTTGCTGCCTGAAAGCGCCATCCAGGCTTCGAAGTTGCCGCCATCTGACCCCGCACGCGCGCCGCGCCAATCACAGGATGCGTTCCTTGCGCGGTAGTTCGCCACGCCGAACGGAGTATAAAGCATGAACATCTCTGAGCTCGAAGTCAAGACCCTCGTTGAATTGCAAGAGATCGCGCGTTCGATGAGTGTGACCGGCTACACACGCCTCAAAAAGTATGATCTGATTATGCGGCTGCTGAAGGCCGATACCGAAGCTCAAGGGCTGATCTTCGGCGGCGGGACGTTGGAGGTCATCCAGGAAGGCATCGGGTTCCTGCGCGCCGATAAGCAGATGAACCCCGGCCAGGATGATGTCTACATCTCGCAGAGCCAAATCCGGCGCTTCGGCCTGCGCACCGGTGACTTTGTGGTCGGGCAGGTGCGCCCACCCAAAGAATCCGAAAAATACTACGGCCTGCTCAAGGTCGAGGCGGTCAACGGGCTGGATCCAGAGGTGGCGAAGAAGCGCCCCAAGTTCGAGGAATTGACGCCGATCTTCCCGAACCAACAGTTGGCGCTGGA
This sequence comes from uncultured Anaerolineales bacterium, assembly GCA_964647225.1. Lineage (GTDB taxonomy): Bacteria > Chloroflexota > Anaerolineae > CG2-30-64-16 > CG2-30-64-16 > CAZYHE01. Next base: position 8,194 of record CAZYHE010000015.1, on the reverse strand, counting down.
GACGCAGCCGACCGTCTTGGCAACCCGCCTTATTGACATGGTGTCGCCCATCGGCCGCGGCCAGCGCGGCTTGATCGTCTCACCCCCCAAGGCCGGCAAGACCACCATCCTGAAGCAGATCGCCAACGGTGTCACCACCAATTACAGCGATGTCTACCTGATGGTGCTGCTGATCGGCGAGCGACCGGAAGAAGTGACCGACATGGATCGGTCGGTCGAGGCCGAGGTGATCAGCTCGACTTTCGACGAGCCGGTGCAGTCGCACGTGCGGGTGGCCGAGATGGGGCTGGAGCGTGCCAAGCGCCTGGTCGAGGCCGAGCGCGATGTGGTGATCTTGCTCGACTCCATCACGCGCCTGACGCGCGCCTACAACCTGACCGTGCCGGCCTCTGGTCGCACGCTGTCCGGCGGTATTGACCCGGCCGCGCTCTATCCGCCCAAGCACTTCTTCGGCGCCGCACGCAAGATCGAAGAGGGCGGCAGCCTGACGATCATCGCCACCTGCCTGGTAGACACCGGCAGCCGCATGGACGATGTCATCTACGAAGAATTCAAGGGCACCGGCAACATGGAGTTGCACCTGGATCGCCGGCTGGCCGAACGCCGTATCTTCCCGGCGTTGGACATCGTCCGGTCGGGCACACGTCGCGAGGAATTGATGTTTGCGCCGGATACGCTGAGCCGTGTCTGGACGTTGCGCCGGATGATTGACATGCTGCGCCAGGCCGGCGAAGATCCACTGGAGCCAGTGCTCGAACGCCTGCGCCGCACGCGCAACAACAAGGCTTTCTTGGAGACCTTGTCCCAGAACGTCTAGGGACGAGCCATCTTTCAGCCGGGAGTATTCGCGCTCATGCGCGCAGACGCACCTGAACAGAGTCCAGATCCGACATCTATCAGCCCTGAGGAGTGGGGGCCGGGGTATCGTTTTTGGCGTTCCATCCAAACGCTGCTGGCGCAGCGCGGGCCGGATGGCACGACCTCGCTGGTGCGCGTGGCGTCGCATCTGATCATCCTGCTGGTGGCCGTGTCCGTCTTGCTGTTCAGTCGCCTGGAACTGCCGCAGTGGGAGATCGCCGAGGCCCAGCAGAACGCGGCGCCGGCCCAAGAGGCGGAGGCGCAGCCATTGGCCGGCGAGAGCGAGGTCGCAACGGCCGGCAGCCTGGTGCGCGCCGCGGTGCCGTTCACCCTCATTCCCGACCGGCCCCGGATCGAGATCATCACCTATACCGTTGAGGCGGGCGACACCCTCTACGGCATCTCCGAGAAGTTCAACATCAGCGCCGAAACGCTGATGTGGGCCAACGGCCTGGAGCAAAACCCCGACCTGCTGCGCCTGGGGCAGGAGTTGGCGGTGCTGCCTGTGAACGGGGTGTATCACACCGTTCAGAGCGGCGACACCGTGGACAGCGTCGCCAAGAAGTATAAGGCCAAACCGGAAGACGTCCTCAGTTTTCCGCTCAATAACCTGACCCCGCGCAACCAAAGCCTGACTGTCGGACAGAAGATCGTCGTGCCCGGCGGCAGCAAGCCTTATATCGCCCGACAAGTGCAGGTCTATTCCGGCGCGGCGCCCGCAGGCGCGGGCCGCGGCTCGGGCCGCCTGGTTTGGCCGGCCTCCGGCAGCATCAGCCAGGGCTTCCGGGCGTACCACCGCGCGATTGACATCGCCTCGTATGTAGGTAACCCCGTGCGCGCGGCCGACTCCGGTTATGTCGCGGTGGCAGGCTGGAGCAACCTGGGCTACGGCTACTACATCGTGTTGGACCACGGCAACGGCACCCAGACCCTCTACGCCCACCTGAGCCGCTTCTTAGTCAATGCCGGCGCTTCGGTCGGCCAGGGCACGGTGATCGGCCATGTCGGCTCCACCGGCAACTCCACCGGCGCGCACCTCCACTTCGAGGTGATCCGGGGCGGGGTGCAGCAGAATCCCTTCAATTATCTGCCATA
>CAZYHE010000015.1:0-6141 GCA_964647225.1 uncultured Anaerolineales bacterium | reverse complement strand
GTCCCGGCGGTGGTGAACACCTCCAGGCGCAGCCAATACGCGCCCGGCGCGAGACTTTGCGTCTGCCAGACCCCCAACATGCCATTCGTGACCGGGGTCACTTGCGGCACGCTCAACTGCTGCCAGCTTGCGGCTTGCGGCTGCAGCCCGGCGGCGAACTCCAGTTGATAGCCTGTGAAGCCCACCCCATGCGCATCCCCGATGATCTCGACCGCGCCCCTGATCCGGCTGCCCGCGAGCGGCGCGGCGATCACCGCGCGCACGGCGCTGCCGGACGCGGCCGGTGTGGCCGAGGCGGCAGCACGCGGGGTGGCGGTGGCCGGGATGGCGGTCGCAGTCGCCGTGGCCGGTGGAATAGTCGCAGTGGCACTGGCCGGCGATGTGGCCGTGGCCCTCGCCGTTGGGCCGGCGGTGGCGGTGACGGTGACGCCGCGCGTGGGCGATGCACGCAGGGTCGGCGTAGACGATGCGATCGCGGTCGGGCTGGCCGCCAGAGTCGGGGTGAGCGTCCTCGTGGCGGTCGGAGTTGGGGTAGTGGGCCGGGTCGGCGTGCCGGTCGGCGTCGGCGAAGCTGTGGGCGGAGCCGTGGGCGAGGCGGTCGGCGTCGCGGTCGGCCGGAGCACGGTCAAGTAGGCGACGTTCGAGACCGCAACCGGGTAGTCGGGGAGTGCGGCGTCGTAGGCGGCCAGCCGCACCGAGAAGTCGGTGACGTTGTGCGCCTCGGCCGCGATGGCGGTGTCCCACTCGGCCAACTGCCCCTCGCGGTCGCCGTTGAGCGGCCCCGCGATGACGCCCCACCCGATGGGGCTGGGGCCAACTCCATACTCTGCCCGCCACGAGAGCGGCTCCGGCAGATGTACGCGACCCGTCACCGCGAGCACCCCGGTCGCTTCGCTGCCATTCGCCGGCGCGTCCAGCCGCAGCTCGGGCCGGAAGGCGTAGGCCGGCAGCTCGATGGCGGGCTGCGGGATGCCGTGCGCCTCGGCCCAGGCGCGATATTTGGTCGGGAAGAGCATCACGTCGCGCTCTTCGATCCGGTCGGCCGGGGTCAGCTCGGTCGCCAGCCGGCCCGAGACCTTGTCAATGCGCACGCGTTGGTGGAGATCGTACTGCGCGGGCAGCGGCCCCTGGTTGGCGGCGAAGAGTTCTTCGCGCTGCGCCGGGCACGCGGCGCTCGGCAGCGTCCCACTGTCGGCGCACACCTTGATCCGCACGATCCCCGCCGGCTCGCTGAAGGGCTGCGCCGGCTTCCCCTGCAAGCTGCGCTGCATCACATTATGCCAGATCGGCGCGGCGCCGATGCCGCCCGCGATCTTTTGCATCGGCTTGTTGTCGGCGTTGCCCACCCACGCGCCCACCGCCAGATCGGGCGTGTAGCCGACGGTCCACGCGTCGCGATAGTTGTTGGTCGTGCCGGTCTTGGCGGCCGCGGGGCGGTCGGGCAGGCTCAAGAGCGCGGCGGAGTTCCCGAACATCGGCCGCCGCGCATCGAGATCGGCCAGGATCGCGGTCATCAGGTAGACGTGCTGCGGGTTCAACACCGCCTGCGGGGCTGCCGGCGTCACCGGCCGCGCGGCCGCGATCCGCGCCGACCGGCAGGCTGCCACCGTCTCCGCGCCGTTGCCGCGCCAGATCGCGACGCCGTCGGCGTCCAGCACGCAGGCGACCGGGCTGGGGGCCAGGCGCACGCCGTTGTTCGCCAGCACCGCATACGCGCCGGTCAGCTCCAGCAGCGTCACGTCGCCGCCGCCGAGGGTCAACGCCAGGCCGTAGTCGGGCCGGGTCAACGTGGTGATGCCGACCCGCCGGGCCAGCTCTTTCAGCCGCTCCAGCCCCACGTGCTCCAACGCCTTGACGGCCGGGATGTTGTACGAATTCGCCAGCGCGGCGCGCACCGTGACCAGGCCATGCTCCCGGTCGTCATAGTTTGCGGGCACGTAGGGCGGCTTGGCGCCATCGGGAAACTCGGTGCGGATGTCCATGAGCGCGGTCGCGGGGGTCCAGTAGCCCGGCGGCTCGATGGCGCTGATCTGCGGCGATTTTTCGGCGGCCGGCGCGGCGTCCACCGCCGCCGGCATCTCGAACGCGGCCAGGTAGGTGAACGGCTTGATGGCCGAGCCGGGCTGGCGGGGGGAAATCGCCATGTTGATCTGCCCGCTGATCTTTTCGCTGTAGAAATCCGCGCTGCCCACCAGCGCCAGGATCTCGCCGGTTTTGGGCTGAAGCGCCACCAGCGCGGCGTTGCCCGCGCCCTGCCCGGCTAACGCCTTGACCTGCTTCGCCACTTCATCTTCGGCGATGGCCTGGATGCGGGGGTCGAGGGTGGTGTGGATACGCAGGCCGCCCTTCGCCAGCAGTTCCGGGCCGAGGGTCTGCTCGACCTGGCTGCGCGCATATTGGACGAAGTGCGGATTCTTCGCGGTGTAGGTCTGGCGCAGCGGCTTGAGGACGATCGGCGCCTGCCACGCGGCGTCGGCCTCGGCCGAGGTGATCGCGTCATCGCGCACCATCAGCGTCAAGACGGCACCTTGCCGCCGCTTGACCGCGCCGGCCGTGCCATCCGCGTTCCACAGCCGCGTGTAGGGGTCGTAATAGGCCGGCGCCTGGGGCAGTCCGGCCAGCAGCGCGGCTTCGGCCAGCGTCAGATCGGCCGCGCGCTTGTCGAAGTAGGTTTCGGCGGCCGCCTCGATGCCGTAGGCCAGGTTGCCGTAATAGATCTCGTTGAGATAGATCTCGAGGACTTTGTCTTTCGGATAGCGCCGCGTGATTTCGGCGGCCAGGATCGCCTCTTTGATCTTCCGGGTCAGCGTCCGTTCGGCGGAGAGGAAGGTCAGCTTGACCAACTGCTGGGTGATCGTGCTGCCGCCGGGGGTCGAGTCCAGGTCGCGATATTTGACCGCGTGATAGAGCGCGCGGGCGATGCCGACGGGGTCCACGCCGGGGTGCTCATAGAAATTGGGGTCTTCAGTCGCGAGGGTGGCCGCCGTCAGGTGCGGCGAGATGGCCGCCAACGAGATCGCGGTGCGCCGGCCATAGTTCGGGTCGGCCACTTCGTTCAGCAGCCCGCCCGCCCGGTCGTAGATCAGCGTCGAGTTGAACTGGCTGGCGCGGGCTTGCAACTCATCGGGCGCGGGCAACGCCGCGGCGATGCTGGCATAGCCGATGAACCCGGCGCCGACGAGCAACAACCCCAGCGCCGCGCCGAGCAGCAGCGCCAGCGCCACCCCCCAACAGCCGGCGCGGCCTTTGGCGGGCGGTCGAGCCGGCGGCTGCGCCGGGCGCGCACTGCCCGCGCTCGCGGGGGCTGGCCGCTGGATCGGCGGGGGCGGGGTGGCGGACGGCCGTGGCTGCGCCACGGCTCCGCCGAACAAGTTCGGCACGCCAGCACCTTCGATTTGTCGCGGCGCACTGGAGTTCACGACTTGTCGCGGCGTCCCCGGTGGCAGGTTAACCGGGGTAGCGGGCTGGGCCGGCGCGGGCGGCGGTTGCGGCGTCCGGTTTAAACCGGCGGGACGCGACAATGCCGCCCGGTCGTAGACGCGCGGCGGAGTCGCCGGTTTCGGGCCGGGTGGCGCAGGCTCGCCGCCTGCCGCCGATGGCCGCGGCGGTTGTGGCGGACGGTTAAAACCGTCGGTCGGTGGTGTTTTGCGCGGGGCGGGTGTGCTGCCCCACGCGTCATCAGGCCGGTCGTTCATAGATTGTCCCCTCCAATCAACGCCTCTTGAAGGGCTTTGAGTGATTAGGTTGTCTTGCGGTTCGCTGGTAAACTAGCGCCGCGGCCACGCGTGATTCAAGTGGCCGTGATAGCATAGACCAAGCCTTTGACGAAGTCAATCTGACAGGAGTTCCCCATGCTCATCGTAGACAGCCATCTCGATCTCTCGTGGAACGCGTTGCAATGGAACCGCGACCTGCGGCAATCGGTCTACACGATCCGCAACCAGGAGCGCGGCGCGAAGATGACCCAGCCGGGCAATGGCCTCGGCGTCGGCACGGTGGCCTTCCCAGAGATGCGCCGGGGTCGCCTGGCGTTGAGTCTGGCGACTTTGCTCGTGCGCGCCACCGGCCGGATGCTCCCGCACATAGACTATCTTTCCGTCGCCCAAGCCTACGGCATCGCCCAGGGCCAGCTTGCCTACTATCGCGCGCTGGCCGCCGAGGGGGTCGCGCGGCTGGTGGGGGATGCCGCCACGCTCGATCAGCACATGGCCGAGTGGCAGGCGTGGGACGCCGCGGCCGATGCCGATCCGGCGGCCGCGCCGCCCCTGGGCTTCGTGGTCAGCATGGAGAGCGCGGATTCGATCCCCGGCCCCGAATGGCTGGCCGAATTTCACGCGGGCGGCGTGCGCGTGATCGGTCCGGCGCACTATGGCCCCGGCCGCTACGCCGGCGGCACCGGCACCGAGCTGGGCCTGACCGACATCGGCGTGGCGCTGCTGCGGGAGATGGATCGGCTGGGCGTCATCCTCGACCTGACCCATTTCTCCGACCAATCCTTCTGGCAGGCGCTCGACCATTTCGGCGGCCCCGTGCTGGCGAGCCACAACAACTGCCGCGCCCTCGTCCCGGCGCAGCGCCAGTTCACCGACGACCAGGTGCGGGCGATCATCGGCCGCGACGGCGTGATCGGCGTCATGCTGGATGTCGCGATGCTGCGCTTGGGCTGGACCGCCACGGGCAGCCCCGATTCCGGCGTGCCGCTGGTCAAAGTGATAGACCACATTGACCACATCTGCCAGCTCGCGGGGAATGCCCGGCATGTGGGCATCGGCAGCGACCTGGACGGCGGCTACGGCCGGGAGCAATCGCCGAACGACCTGGACACCATCGCGGACATGCAGATGATCGCGACCCTCCTGGCTGCGCGCGGCTACGCGGCCGCGGATATCGCGGGGATCATGCACGGCAACTTCGTGGCGTTGCTGCGGCGAGCCTGGAAGCAACCTGCGTGAATCGTGCCGCGCCTCACTTTTCACGCGGCACGCGGGGCGTATAATCGCCAAAACGGAACGGACGGGAGCTTGTCATGCTGGGTACACCCACGGAGTCGCATCTGACCTTTTCCCAACTTCGCCATGAGTTGGTTGTCCTGTTCAAGTTGCGCGTGGTGTCGTTGCTGCTGACCGCGGCCGCGGCCGGGGCGTTTGTGGCCGCGCGCGGCTGGCCGGGGTGGGGCAACCTGGCGATCCTGCTGCTGGCGGGGTTGGTGAGCGCGGGCGGCGCCTCCGCGTTGAATGAATATCTGGAACGCGACAAAGACGCGCTCATGAAGCGCACCCGCAAGCGGCCGCTGGTGTCGGGCGCGTTCGGCGGCGCGACCTGGGTGCCGGCGCTCGGCATCGGCATGATCCTGGCGCCCTCCCTCCTCCTGTTGCCCTTCAACCCGATGCTGGCGCTCTTCCTCTTCCTGGGCGCGTTCATCTATGTGGTGGTCTACACGATCTGGCTGAAGCCGCGGACGGTGCTGAACATCGTCATCGGCGGGGCGGCCGGGAGCTGCGCGGTGCTGAGCGGGTCGGCCGCGATCAACGGCGGCGCCGCGTGGGCCGACGGGGGCGCGCTGCTGCTGGCGCTCCTGGTCTTTTTGTGGACGCCGATCCATTTCTGGAGCCTGGCGCTCGTCTATCGGGAGGATTATGCGCGGGCGGGCGTGCCGATGTTGCCGGTGCGGGCCGCCCCCCGCCGCGCCGCGTTTTGGGGCTTGGTGCATGGGCTGGGCGCAGGGATCAGCGCGTTGGCGCTCGGCCTGGCCGCGGGCCTGGGCCTGGTCTACCTGGCTCCAGTGGCTGTGAGCACGGCGGTGTTGTGGGGATTAGGGATTGCATTGGTGCTCGATCCGTCCAAACCGCGCGCCCGGCGCCTGTTCCATGCGTCGAATTTCTATTTGTTGATTGTGTTGGTGGCGGTGTTTGTCGCGGTGCTGTTGTAAATATGCGCACCGCGATTGGCGCCTGCCCACAATGCGCGATCAGCCGATATCCGCATTCGCGCCCGGCGCCCCGTCTTTGCCGATGACGGGCGGGCGGGCGGCTGTCAGGCCGCCCGTCTCCTCCAGGAAGCCGATCAGCCGCGTCCACTCCCGGAAGTAGCGCGTCTCGCCGCTGAGGACGTGCGTCACTTTGGCGCGCCAGGCGATCTCGC
>CAZYHE010000014.1:0-19643 GCA_964647225.1 uncultured Anaerolineales bacterium | reverse complement strand
CATTCCCAAACAGGAGCTTCCCATGCAACTCACCGGCACCTTCCTCGACGAAATCTCCCATGACATCCCCCACCAGAACTGGGGGCGGGCCGAATGGGCCGCCGACTTCGCCGCGATGCGGGCGATCGGCATTGACACCGTGATCCTGATCCGCTCCGGCCACAAACGGTGGCTCACCTACCCGTCCGAGGTGCTGATCGAACGGGAGGGGTGCTACCGGCCGCCGGCCGATCTGGTGGACATGTTTCTCGATCTGGCCGCGCAGCACGGCATGGCCTTCTACTTCGGCACCTACGATTCCGGGTATTACTGGCACCGGGGCGAGTTCGCCCGCGAGATGGACCTGAACCGGGCGGTCGTGGACGAAGTCTGGGCGAAGTACGGCCATCGCCCGGCGTTCAAGGGCTGGTATCTCACCCAGGAGGTCAGCCGGCGCACCTGGAACATCATTGACCTCTACGCCACGCTGGGCCGCCACTGCAAGGCGCTTTCCGGCGGGCTGCCCGTGCTGATCTCGCCGTGGATGGAAGGGATCAAGGCAACGAACGCGTTCAGCCCCCAGGTACATAAGGAAGGCGGGATTACCCTCGCGCAGCACGAACAGGAGTGGGACGAGGTGATGGGCGGCATCGCGGGCGCGGTGGACATCGTCGCGTTCCAGGACGGCCACGTCGAATTCAGCGAGTTGCAGGAATTCCTGGCCGTCAACAAGCGGCTGGCCGACCGCCACGGCCTGCGCTGCTGGACGAACAGCGAGACCTTCGACCGCGACATGCCGATCAAGTTCCTGCCGATCAAGTGGGAGAAGCTGCTCCTCAAGCTCACCGCGGCCGCGCAGGTGGGGGTCGAGAAGGCGATCACCTTCGAGTTCTCGCACTTCATGAGCCCGAACTCGGCGTATCTCCAGGCGCGGCATTTGTATGATCGGTATCGGGAGCATTTTGGGCTTTCGAGAGCGGATAGCCGGTGAGATTGAGGAGATGATGAGATCGGCCCGCTTGACAGATGACCGGGCGCGTGCTATGCTTTCCCCATGATGAAGCAAAATGCATCACTGGATGCTTCTTTCTGGATCAACGCCTACGATGCCGGCTTGGTTCGTTTCCTCCCCGATTACTTTCGGCTCTTTGTTTGTCGCTTCGTAGTCGGGGAGATTCGCTATCCGCTGGATGTGCTGGGCCTCAAAGAGGCAGCTTGCCCATCTTTTTTCGTCGCATGGTGTCAATCCGGGATTATTACTTTGGAAGACCCCCAGAAGCCGGTCAACTGGTATCAGGCCGGAGAGAATGCGGCGATTGCCTTGGCTATCGAACGCGGATATTTTTTGCTGATTGATGACGCCAATCCTTACCACTTCGCAAAGGCGCAAGGTCTGAAAGTGGTCGGCTCCGCCGACCTGGCGGTGTTCCTTTATGATCAGGGCCGCCTAACATTCGCGGAGACAAGCGCAGCGATCAATGCCTTACGCAGCAGCAAAAAACAGAAGCGGGATGCCATGTCCTTGCTTGGCATCTTGGCGCGTGAGAAAGAGGATCGGTATGACACTTAGCACCGTAGTGACAAAATCTATCCGCCTTGTACCCGAAGAGAATGAGGTTCTGAAACGCATCAGCCAGGGTCAGGGTATGTCGGAAGCCGCGATGATGAAGAAGTTAGTCTTGGACGGGTTGGCTCACTACCGCCTCGACGAGGCAGTCCAGGCCTACAGCCGAGGCGAACTCGATCTCAGCGCCGCGGCGCGCCATGCCGGGATCAGCGTGTACCACATGTTGAATGAGATCCAGCGGCGAGATATTGCCTCGCCCGCCGCTGGGGAGAAACTGGTGGATGGCCTGGAAACGTTGGCGCAGACTTTCGGGGGCAGCGAGTCGCTTTCCCGCACCCTTGCCACAGCACGTTCGAGACGCGATGACCGACCCTGACACCACACGCCGGCACATCGCCGACGACCTGCGCGCTACCGGCGTCCAGCCCGGCGGCGTGCTCCTCGTCCACTCGGCGCTGCGCGCGCTCGGCCCCGTGCCCGGCGGCGCGGAGACGGTCGTGCGCGGGCTGCTCGATGCGCTGGGGCCGGATGGCACGCTGCTGATGCCCGCGCTCTCCTATGGGCAGGTGACGCCCCAGCAGCCGGTCTTCGACGTGCGCGCCACCCCCTCGAACGTCGGCGCGCTCCCGGAATACTTCCGCACGCGGCCGGGCACGCTCCGCAGCCTGCACCCCACCCATTCGGTGTGCGGGGTCGGAAAGTTGGCCGCCGAAATCCTGGGCCGCCACGGCGAGGATCGCACCCCCTGCGGCCCGTGCTCCCCGTTCCACTTGCTCCCCGAATACGCGGGACACATCCTGATGCTCGGCTGCGGGCTGCGCCAAAACACCTCCATGCACGCGGTCGAGGAGTTGAGCGAGCCGCCCTATCTCTTCGGCGGGCTGGTGACCTATCGGCTGATCGGGTGGGACGGGGCGGCGACCGAAGCGACTTACCGCTTGCACGGTTTCAAGAGCCGGGTGCAACGCTACGACCGCGTCGGTGACGTGCTGGCTGAACCGGGGTTGCGCCGTGGGCAGGTGCTCCAGGCGCGCGTTCACCTGATCCAGGCGGCCGCGCTCCGGCAGGCGGCATCGGCCGCGCTGCGGCGCGATCCGCTTTTCTTCGTGGATTGGATTAATTCGATTGACTGATCGCGCGGGGGTGGGAGATGAACGGGCATATCGCGACCGGGTTGCTGGCGGCTGGGTGTTGGTTGCTGATGAGTTCGCAGTCCTCAGTTCTCAGTTCTCAGTGGATGTTGGCGCCGCGCTCGACGCTGCCGCAGTTAGCGCGCCAGGATGGGCCGCTCCCGGTCACCGCGGTGCCCGTCTTGCCCCAACGCACCCAGCTTTTCACCGGGCAAGGCTTCGACACGTGCGAAATCCCCAGCTTGGCCGCGCTGCGAACCTGGTTCACCGCCAGCCCCTACCGCGCCGTCAACCTCTACATCGGCGGGGCGGGGCGCTATTGCAGCAACAAGGCGCTCAACGCCGAACTGGTGTCGCAACTGGATCAGATCGGCTGGAAGTTCATCCCCACCTGGGTCGGCCCGCAAGCGCCGTGCTACACCAACATCCCGACCAAGCCGAAGCCGCTGATGAGCGACGATCCGCTCGTCGCCTATGCGCAGGGCGTGGGGGAGGCGAGCGCGGCGATCAAGACCTCGATTGACCTGGGGCTGGCCCTGCCCGATGGCTCCGGCACGATCATCTACTATGACATGGAAGCCTACGCCAGCCACGTGCCCGCGTGCGATGACCCGGTGCGGGCGTTCATCTCCGGCTGGACGGAAGAGTTGCACGCCAACGGCAACCTGGCCGGCGTTTACGGCAACGCCCACGCGCTGACCGGCTTCGCCGCCGGGGCGAACGTCCCCGACGCGGTCTGGCCGGCGCGCTGGCTGCATACCGATTACGATCCCGCGGTGACGGTTTGGGATGTGCCGAATCTCGCGCCGACCCTGTGGGCGGAGCATCAGCGTATCTGGCAATATGCCGGCGGCCATTGGGAAGAATATGGCGGGGTCCGGCTGAACATTGACTGCGACGTGATTGATGGCATCGTCGCGACCCTCTCGCCCCCGGTGCTGTCGCCGCGGGTCTACCTGCCCGTCGTGGTGAACGCCCCCGAAAATCCGCAAGGAGCCGCCAAATGACGCCGATCCCATCCCTCAAGACGGACATCCTGTGGGCCGATATCCAGGCGCAGGCCGAGAACATGCGACACGTGATCGCGCACCTGTACGGCCCGGAACGGCCGCGTCTGACCGCGGCTGCGCGCTTCATGGCGAACGACCGGCCGACCGCCTTCATCGGCATGGGGAGCGCCGCCTACCTGTGCATGCCCGCCGAGGCGTATCTGGCCGAAAACGGTCGCTTCGCCAGCACGCTGTACGCCGCCGAAGCGTTGTACGTGCGCCTGCCCGCGCTGCGCGGGGCCAACGTGGTCTTGAACACCCGCTCCGGCCAGACGGTGGAGCTGGTCAAGCTGGCCGAGGCGCTGACCGGCGCTGGCATCCCGTTCGTCGCCATCACCAACGAGCCGGACAGCCCGGTCGCACGGTTGGCGACGCACGTGGTGTGGAGCAACACCCGCAAGGATGATCTGGTCTCGATCAACGTCGTGACCGCGATGATGGCGACGACCCTGCTGCTGGCCGCGGAGAGCCTGGGCCAGGCGGACGCGCTGCGGCCGGCCTTCGCGGCGCTGGCCGATGGTCTGGCCGACGCGGTCGGTCGGGCAACGCAGGAAGCCGACGCCCTGGCCGACCGCTTCGAGCCGATCCGCCCGATCCACCTGCTCTACCGCGGCGCGTCGCAGGGCGCGGCCTATTGCGGCCGGCTGGCGCTGGAGGAGATCGGCCGGCATCCGGGCGTGCCCTTCGACGTGTCCGACTTCCGCCAGGGGCCGATCGAGGTCGCCGACGAGCGGTTCGGTGCGGTGGTCTTTGCGCCTGATGGTGAGCTGGGCCGGTTGAGCCTGGGGCTGGCCGGACAGCTCGCGGCGGTCGGCGGCCGGATCATGGCGATCGGCAGTGCGGCCGGCCTGGCCGCGTGCCCGGCGGGCGTCTATCCCTTCCCCGTGGCTCCGTTGCCCGCGGCGCTCCGGCCGGTGCTGGAGGTCGTCCCGCTGCAACTGCTGGCCTACACCCTGGCCGCGCGGCAGGGCTACACGCCGGGCACGGTGCGCTTCATCGCCAAGGTGATCACCTCCGAGACGGAGATGGCGGGGCTGTGAACGGTCGCGACTTCGACATCATCACCATCGGCGATATGTGCGTGGATCTCGCCCTCGACCTGGGCGAGACGCTGCCCCGCTTCGGTCAGGCCGAACAGTGGGTCCCCGACTACACGGTGGAGCTGGGCGGGTCGGGGTGCATCTTCGCCTGCCAGGCCGCCAAACTGGGCCTGCGCGTCGCGGTGATCGGCCGCGTGGGGGATGATCCGTTCGGGCAGCTTGCGCTCCGGCGGCTGGCCGAGTGCGGCGTCGAGACGCGCTTCATCACGGTGACGCCGGGCCTCAAGACCGGGCTGGGGCTGGCGCTCTGCCGCGCCTCCGGCGACCGCGCCATCCTGACCTGCGCGGGCAGCATCAGCGCGTTGCAGCCCGCCGACATCACCGACGCGCTGCTGCGCCGGGCGCGGCATCTGCACTATTGCAGCTACTACCTCCAGACGAACCTGCTGCCGGCCGCGCCGCAGATCCTCCAGCGCGCCAGGGCGCTCGGCCTGACCGTTTCACTCGACACCAACTGGGACCCGGATGGCCGGTGGGCTGGCGGGCTGCGCGCTGCATTGGCGCACGTGGATCTTTTCCTGCCGAACGAGCAGGAGGCGCTGGCGGTCAGCGGCGCGCCGGGGCTGGAAGAGGCGCTGGACGTCCTGGTTGGGGAGTTTCATCTGCCCGTGGTTGCGGTGAAACGCGGGGAGTTGGGCGCGCGGGTGGCGGCGGCCGCGGAACGGTGGGCCGTGGCCGTTGATCCGCTCGGCGCGCTCGCCGACACCATCGGCGCGGGGGATAGCTTCGACGCGGGCTTCGTGGCGGCATGGTTGGCTGGCCGGCCGCTGGCGGAGTGTGCGGCGCTCGGCAATGCGTGCGGCCGCGCCAGCACCCAGGCCCGCGGGGGCATCGCGGGGCAGCTCTGCGCGGCCGATCTGCCGTTCACGATGCCGAACGCTGCTTGCTAGATCCGCAAGTTATCAAGCGGGTGCTGGCGTAGCCTGCGCCGCTTCGACCATATCTTGCGTACGCTTTGAGACGGCCTTCCAGAATTCGTCCCGAGACAGCCCCTTGCCCTCGTTGATACTCTCTCGCGAGCGCGCAAGCAGACTCTGGAAGCGCGGCGATCGAGCCAGTAACAAACCCTCCAGGTCGTCATCGTCGGTCGGCGCGAGCAGCAAGGCGACGGCTTTGCCGTTGCGCGTGATGACGATCGGCCCTTGCGTCGCGCACTGTTCGACATAGGCGCTAAATTGCGCCTTGACCTCTGCCAAAGGGGCGATTCTCATAGTTTGAATTCCTCCCCGCCGATGAACAGACGTTCGCGTTCCTTGATCCCGATCGCCAGTATCCACACAACGTACTCGTCCCGATCCACATCATAGAAAACACGAAAACGATTGCCGGCGCCAAACCGTAGTTCCCAAGTTGCCGCGAACGGAGCTGGTTCCTCAACGGGTTTTCGATTCCGAGTCTTGCGATCAGGCTCATATACCAACTGCTCATCCAGTGTCTTCTGAATGAACGGATGGTGCTTGCGTTCAATAAACGCGAGATGCTCGACAACTTCGGGCGCAAAGCTCAGTTCGAACTTACGGATGCGTAGCATAGATCAAAATTATAGTCAGAATTCCGCCTAAGTCAATTCAGGCGCGCAATCCGTATCACGGATTGCGCGCCTGAGTACTGAAGATGAGCCATCTATGCCGCGAGCCGCCCAATCTTGGCCGCCATCTCCGCCGCTTCCGCCGCCGTCAGATAGCCCATCTCCATCTCGAAGCGAGCCGACGCGCCCGGCGCCAGGCTGCGGACGTTCCCCTTGGCCTTTTCCGCGTGATACCCTTCCGGCTCGGCCGTGGCCGGCTCGCACATCCCCAGCGTGTCCTGGTCGGGCGTGCGCGAGATCCAGCGGATGCCGTGGTTGAGCTGCGCCAGCTTGTGGCGGATCAGATCGCCCGTGCCATCCGGGTGTACCTGCATCGTGTAGGCCCAACCGTCCGCGTCGGCCCGGTAATCCACGAAGAAGACCACCTCTGGGTCGAACGAGAGGCCGGGCACGAGCACGTTGTGCTTTTCCGGGTGCTCGGCCAACTCCTCCAGGAACTCACGATAGCCGGCCGCGGGCTTCACGTGCGAGGGGATGCTGCGCCGCACGCGGACGTTCGCCGGGTCACACGGCGCGCTGTAGACCAGCCGGCCATGATCCACCGGCCGGAAGTTCACATGCGCCAGGTACATCAGATCCATCGGCGTGCCCTTGCGGTTGGTCACCGTCAGCGAGACGGGGAAGAGGGAGGAGCCGGCGTAAAGCCGGACTTCGGGCGTGGCGACATAATGATCGCTGAAGAAGACGATGTGCTCGTACGCGCCGCTCAGGCCGATGTACTGGCCCCGTTCGTCCTCGCCCACGACGATCCACGCCTTTTGGAACGGCGCGTTCGGCAGCTCACCGTGCAGCGGGTGCTTGTCCTCGCCGGTCGGCACGCCCATCGCGGTCACGCCGCAGTGCAGCAGGAAACTGCCGTAGGTCTCCAGATAGGCGCGGGTGGGCCGCGGCTCGGTGAACGCGGTCTTCATCGTCAGATTGCGGCCGCCGAACGCGACCGACCAGATCTGCTGGCCCTGGAATGGCAACATGACCAGCTCGCCCAGTTCGTTCTTCAGGCGCAGCCCGGCCACGCCGCTCTCGAAGCGGAACGCGCTCGCGCTCAGCGGGCCGGCCTCGACCAGCACGCGCTCTTTCTCGGTAAAGAAGTTGGGGGATAGATGGATGATCGTTTGAGTCATGAAAGATTCTCCTGAGATTTTAGTGTTGGCCCCTCACCACACGCTATACCCGCCGTCAATCACCAGGTCGTGCCCGGTCATAAAGTCGGAGGCTTCGGACGCCAGGTAGACCACCGCGCCCTGCAGATCGGTCACTTCGCCCATGCGGCCCATCGGGGTCATGCTCAGCCAGGTGGGCATCATGGACTGACCGACGGGCGTGGCGAGCAGGTTGTCCACGAGCAGCGTGCGCGTGTAGCCGGGGCTGATGCTGTTGGCGCGCACCCCGCGCCGCGCCCATTCGGCCGCCAGGCTGCGGGTCAGTTGGATGACGCCGGCCTTCGACGCGTTGTACGCCACCTGGTTTTGCGGCGTGTTGACGATGCTGCCCGACATCGAGGCGGTGTTGATGAGCTTGCCGTAGCCCGCGGCCAGCATGGCCCGACCCGCAGCCTGGGCGCACAGGAAGACCCCGCGCAGGTTGAGGGCGATCACCCGATCCCACTCCTCGACCGTCATCGCCTCGGCGTCGGCCCAGAAGCCGATCCCCGCGTTGTTCACGCCGATCGTCAGTTTGCCCCAGCGCGCAACGACCGCCGCGACCATCGCGTTCACCTGGTCGGGCTGGCTGACATCGGCGACGATGGGAAACGCATCCACGCCCTTCGCAGCCAACTCCGCGGCGACCGCCTCGGCGTGCCCCGCGCTGATGTCCACCACCGCGACGGCCGCGCCCGCCTCGCCCAGCGCGTGGGCGAACGCCCGGCCGATCCCCTGCCCGCCGCCCGTCACGAACGCCGTCCGGCCATCCAGTCGGAAACGGTCCAGGATCGGTTTCACTTCCAGCACTTTGTCTGACATACTTCACCTTCCTCAAATAGTATGGAGGAGTTGTAGGGGCGGGGCTGCCCGATTTGATGGCGCGATCTCGCGATCCACACACGTCCATTGTCGCTGATATCGCGTGAACGACGCCAAACCCGCCCTTACAGCCGCGCAAGTTTGGCGAAAATCGGCTCCAGCGCCCGGTAGGTTTCCGCGTAGATGCCCGCCAACTCATCATACCGCGCCACCGTCGCCGGGTCGGGCTGCTCCGCATCATGCACAGGAACCAGCCGGCTGGCAACACTGTAGTCGGGGTAGATCCCCACGCCGACCCCGCCCGCGATGGCCGCACCCAGGGAGGTCGCCTCGGCGGTCAGGCCGGGCAGCAGGATCGGCAGGCCGAACGCATCGGCCATGATCTGCCGCCAGAGCGCGCCCTTCGCGCCGCCGCCGATCAAGCGCATGGCCTGCACGGCCGCGCCCTGCTCGCGGAGCGCGTCGAGGATCAGCCGCAGGTGGAACGCCACGCCTTCGAGCGTCGCGCGGGCGACCTCGGCCCGGCCGTGCGGCATCGCCAGGCCGACGAACGCGCCGCGCGCCGCCGGATTCCAATAGGGCGCGCGCTCGCCCAGCAGGTGCGGCAGGAAGAGCAGGCCCCCCGCGCCCGCGGGCACGCCGGCCGCCAACGCATCCAACGCGCGGAAATCCTTCGCCGCGCCCGACCCGGCCAGCAAATCGGCCAGCCAGCCGTAGGCCCCGCCGGCCGATTGCATATTGCCCAGCGTGAAGTAGAGCTGCGGGTGGAGGTGCGCCATGGTGATCGTGCGCTGGCTGGGATCGAGCAGCGGTTCGGCTGCGCTGAGCGCCATCCACGCCGACGAGCCGATGTAGGTGTACGCGTCCCCCTCGGCCACCGCGCCGGAGCCGACCGTGGCGCACGCGCCGTCCCCGCCGCCGATCACCACCGGCGTGCCCGCCAGCAGCCCGGTCGCCGCGGCCGCGGCCGCCGTCACCCCGCCGATCACGGTGGCCGCGGGATGGAGGTCGGGGAAGATAGCTTCGGGCAGACCGATGGCCGCGATCATGTCGCTCGCCCAGCGCCGCGCCCGGATGTCGAAGAGCTGCGTGCCCGACGCGTCGGAATAGTCGGTCGCCAGGACGCCGGCGAATAGGAACGCGGCGTAATCCTTGACCTGCAAGACCTTGTGCGTCCGGCGGAAGATCTCCGGCTGATACTCGCGAACCCACAGCATCTTGGCCGCGGTATACGACGGGCTGGCGCGCAGCCCGGTCAGCCGATAGATCGCGTCCGCGCCGCAGGTCGCGCAGATGGCGTCCGATTCGGCGGTGGCCCGCTGGTCGGCCCAAATGATGCTGGATCGGAGCGGCTGGCCGGCTTCATCCACCGGCAGCGCGCCCTGCATCGTGCCGCTGAAGCTGACGGCCGCGACCGCGCTGGGGGCGACGCCGGCTTCGTCCAACAGCCGCCGCGTGCCCGCGAATACGGCGCGCTGCCAATCGGCCGGGTCTTGCTCGGCCCAGTTCGGGTGCGGATACGCGGTCGGGTAGGCCGCGAAGGTCGCGGCCAGCGGCGCGCCCGTGGCCGCGTCGAAGAGCGTGGCTTTGTCGCCGGTGGTGCCCAGGTCGTGGGCGAGGATGGTGGTGGGTTGGGGCATGGTGTCTCTTGTTGTGTGTTCAGGTCAATCTCAACGATTCAGGCTGTTTGTTCCAGTAGCAACGGCTATGCTATAATTTCAGCGGCAGACCGAAAGAGCCATCCTTTAGGAGACGAGACGATGTTGAGCCAAGTCACGGTGACCACTGAACTACCAGGTGTGCTGCGTCCGTTATTGAAGAGCGCCATCCAAAACGAAACCAAGTCGCTGGCGCACGGCATTCGACGCACACGCGAACGCTTACTCGCCTTTGAAAAGAACTTCGGCATGACCTCAGACGAGTTCGAGCAGCGATTTTCCGCAGCCGAACTGGCTGAATCCCTGGCATTCATCGAGTGGCTCGGTGAGATCAAGATGCTGCGCGTGCTCAACGAACAAAAATTGGCGCTCGACGGCGCGCGCATCAAGTGATAGACACCTACTTTCGCGCCATCCTGACAATCCTCGGCAGGTCACCGATTGTGAGATCCCACGACATCGCATTCGACAAACGTGGCCCTCATGCTGGTTATGTGCGGGGCGATGTCTACTTCGCCGATGATTCGCAGCTTCATTTTCGGGAGTTCGTCAGCACGCAGACCGGCGTGAATCGTTTCACTTATGTCTATCACTATCAGTCTGCCAATGGCGACCTTCGCTTTCGCTACGATAATACTCCGCATTTTCCGGCACTGCCTTCCTTTCCCCACCACAAACACCTTTCCGATGGATCGAGCGTGGTGGCTTGCGCCGCGCCGACATTGGCGAAGGTGTTGACTGAGATCGAGGAATTGGGAACATTGTAGCATGGTTCACACGAGGGCGATAAATTGTCGGTTGACATCCCTGGCGCGGCGGTGTAGAATGATCGCGGAGATGCATGATGACCCTTGTAGTTGTGGATGATGAAGAATATCTGGTGACCGAGCAGGACTTGGCAGCAGTTAGAGCTCGTTTGGTTCGACCGCACTCAGAAGAAGCCATTCTGACGCTCGCGCTCTCGGAGAAACTGGCCGAACGGTGGCGTCATCTGCCCGCAGCTGAACTTGATCGCCGCTTCTGGGAAAATATCGAGGCGATTCGCGCCCAGGCGATCGCAGATGGCACAGCCATTGACGATCCGATGGAAGCCGTGATCGGCGATTGAACCTCCCACCACCCCCGCGCGACTCCCACAAAACGTTAGCGCCATTCTTGACAATCTCGCCCTCCTGGCGATAATACACGGAAGATAATACTTAGCCGTCTAAGTAACTTTCGGCCAGGTAGAGTCGCGAAGGAGGGGGCATGACGCAAAGGTCTGAACTCGAGGCGCTCGATTTTCTGCTGGGCCAGGTGTGCCGGCTGCACTACATCCGCGCCCAGGGGCTGCTGGACACCCTCGGCGTCTACCGCGGCCAGCCGCCGGTGCTCCACATCTTGCACGAGCAGGAAGGGCTGACCCAGAGTGAGTTGGCCGCACGGCTGGAATTGGCGCCCGCAACCGTGACGAAGATGCTCCAGCGCCTCGAAAAGGCCGGTTTTATCCAGCGTCAGACCGATGCAGAGGATCAACGGGTCTCCCGCGTCTATCTGACCGACGCCGGGCGGGCGATCCAGGCCGATGTCGGGGTGGCCTTGAGCCGGCTCGCCCAGGAAACTTTCAGCGATTTCACCATCGAAGAGCGGATCGTCCTGCGCCGGCTCATGCTCCAGATGCGCGAAAACTTAAGCGGTGTGATCGCCGCTTTGGAGGATAATTTGTTCAGCCGGCAAAACGAATCTGAGGTAGAGACAGGCAATGCACGCAACGCGTAAACTGATCCAATTTCTGAAACCCTACAAGCATTGGGCGCTGCTGGCCCCGCTGCTGATGATGCTCGAAGTGGCGATGGACCTCATGCAGCCGCGCCTGATCCAACGCATCGTGGATCAAGGGCTGGCGAACGGCGATATGCCCCTCATCGTCAACACCGGCCTGCTGATGGTCGGCCTGGCCGCGGTCGGCGTGATCGGCGGCGCCGGGTGTACCTTCTTCTCGGTGCTGGCCGCGCAGGGCTTTGGCACCGATCTGCGCAGTACGCTCTTCGGCAAAGTGCAAGCGCTTTCGTTCGGCAATCTGGACAAGCTGGAGACCGGCCGGCTCATCACCCGCCTGACCAACGACGTGACCCAGGTGCAAGATCTGGTGATGATGAGTTTGCGCATCATGGTGCGCGCACCACTCATGATGGTCGGCAGCCTGGTCATGGCGATCCTCACCAGCCCGACCCTGGCGCTGCTCTTCCTCCTGCTCATCCCGTTGGTGACGGCCGTGATCATCTGGATCATCAACAAGAGCTACCCGATGTTCAGCGAGGTGCAGCGCCGGCTCGACGCACTCAACACCGTGATGCAGGAGAACCTGGCCGGGGTGCGCGTGGTGAAGGCGTTCGTGCGCGAAGAACACGAGATCGGCCGTTTTCACGCCGCCAACGAGCAGTTGATGGCCCAAAACATCACCGCCGCGCAGCTCCTGGCCCTCAACATGCCGCTGGTGATGCTCATCCTCAACATTGGTACGGTCGCGGCCCTGTGGTTGGGCGGCGTGCAGGTGACGGCCGGGGGGATCCACGTGGGCCAGGTGATCGCCTTCATCAACTACCTGACGCAGACCCTCTTTTCGATCATGATGGTCAGCATGATGACCATGCGGCTCTCGCGCTCTGAGGCGTCGGCCGAGCGCATCCAGGAGGTGCTGGACAATCAGCCGGAAGTGGTAAACAAGCCCGACGCGCTCAAGACCTTTGCACCGCAGGGCCGCATCACCTTCGAGAATGTGAGCTTCAGCTACGACGGCGCCGACGCCGACCCGGTGCTCAAGAACGTCAGCTTCGTGGCCGAGCCGGGCCAGACCGTGGCGCTCTTGGGCGCGACCGGTTCGGGCAAGTCCTCCCTCATCCACCTGATCCCGCGCTTTTACGACGTAACCGAAGGCCGGGTGACGATTGATGGCATGGATATTCGGGACATTGACGAGGCCGCGCTGCGGAGCAAGATCGGCATCGCGCTGCAAGAGTCGGTGCTCTTCAGCGGCACGATCCGCGACAACATCCGCTATGGCCGGCCCGACGCGGGTCACGACGAGGTGGTCGCCGCGGCCAAGCTGGCCCAGGCGCACGATTTCATCATGGCCTTCCCCGACGGCTACGATTCAACCGTAGATCAGCGGGGTGTGAACCTGTCGGGCGGGCAGAAGCAGCGCATCGCCATCGCCAGCGCCTTGCTGCCCCAGCCGAGCGTCCTGATCCTGGATGACAGCACCAGCTCGGTAGATGTGGAGACGGAGGCGCGGCTGCAAGAGGCATTGGCCGCGGCGCGAAACGGGGCGACTGAAGTCGCGACTACGAACAGGACCAGTCTGATCGTGGCGCAGCGCATCAGCACCGTGCTGAGCGCCGACAAGATCCTGGTGCTCGATAACGGCCGGGTCGTGGCGGAGGGCACGCACGCCCAATTGATGGAAACCAGCCCGATTTATCGGGAGATTTATGAATCGCAGATGGAGCGATAGCGAATGCCCGAACCGATGAGCAGGCGTGTAGAACGAACCGATGCGGCGGCGCCGCCCTTTTTGATGGGCCGCGGGCCGGGTGGGGGGCCAGGCGGCGGCCCCGGCGCACACTTCATGCGTCAAGTTGAGCACGCCAAAAAACCCCGTGACACCGTCGCGCGGCTGTGGGGCTATCTGCGCCACCAAAAGTGGGCGCTGATCTTCACTGCGCTCGCGGTCATCGCCACCACCGGCCTTAACCTCGCCGGGCCGTATCTGCTGGGCGAGGCGATTGACAAGCACATCCTGACCGGCGACCTGCCGGGGCTGGTGCGCATCTGCCTGTTGATGCTGGCGGTCTACGGCCTGATCTCGCTGCTGACCTGGCTCCAGACCTACATCATGGCCGCGGCCGCACAGCGCGCCGTCGCAGAGATCCGCAACGACCTCTTCGAGCATGAGCAAACGCTGTCGCTGCGCTTCTTCGACCAGCGCGCACACGGCGACCTGATGAGCCGGCTGACGAACGACGTGGAAAACGTCAGTATGGTGCTGGCGCAGAGCGTCACGCAGCTTGTCTCTGGCTTCCTCAGTCTGGTCGGCGTCGGCGCGGTGATGCTGCTGCTGAACTGGCGGCTGGCGTTGGTCACGCTGCTGACCATCCCGTTCATGATGCTGTTCCTGACGCGCTGGGTGGGCAGCCGCACGCGCGCGGGCTTCCGCCAGCAGCAGAAGGCGCTCGGCAAGCTCAACGGCATCATTGAGGAGACGATCACCGGGCAGCGCGTGGTGAAGGCGTACAGCCGCGAGCAGGCGGTGATGGCCGACTTTGACTCCGCCAATAGCACCCTGCGCCAGGCAGCCACGCGTGCGCAGATCTTCTCCGGCTTCATCGGCCCGATGATGAACTTCGTCAACAACCTGGGCCTGGTGATCGTGGCCGGCGTGGGCGGGTGGATGACGCTGGGTGGGTTGGCGACGGTCGGGACGATCGCCAGCTTCATCAACTATGCGCGGCAGTTCGGCCGGCCGCTGAACGAAATCGCCAGCCTCTACAACACGATTCAGTCGGCCGTAGCCGGCGCGGAGCGCGTCTTCGAGACGATTGACGAGCAGCCCGACCTGGCCGACGCGGCCGATGCGCAGCCGTTGGCCGAAATCCGGGGCGAGGTAACGTTCGAGGATGTGAGTTTCGGATACGTGCCGAACGTGCCGGTGCTCAAGCATGTCAGCCTGCACGCGCTGCCGGGCCAGGTGGTGGCGCTGGTCGGCCCGACGGGCGCGGGGAAGACGACGATCGTCAACCTGTTGACCCGCTTCTACGATATCCAGGGCGGCCGCATTTGCATTGACGGCCAGGATATCCGGGAGATCAAGCTGGCCGACCTGCGCCGCCAACTCGGCATCGTGCTGCAGGACACCTTCCTTTTCAGCGGGACGGTGATGGAGAACATCCGCTATGGCCGGCTGGAGGCAACCGACGACGAGGTGATCGCCGCGGCCCGGCTGGCGAATGCCGACACCTTCATCCACCGCCTGCCGCACGGCTATGAGACGCCGCTTTCCGAACGCGCCAACAACCTGAGCCAGGGCCAGCGCCAACTCCTCGCCATCGCCCGCGCCATCCTCGCCAATCCGGGCATCCTGGTCCTGGACGAAGCGACGAGCAGCGTGGACACGCGCACCGAGAAACACATCCAGGAGGCGATGCTGCGCCTGATGTCAGGCCGCACCAGCTTCGTCATCGCCCACCGGTTGAGCACGATCCGCAACGCCGACCAGATCCTCGTCATCAACCACGGCGAGCTGATCGAGCGCGGCACGCACGAGTCGCTCCTGGCCCAGGGTGGCTTCTATCATCATCTGTACAACAGCCAGTTTCGGGCGAATGGGAAGGGAGAAGCGGCGATTCCCGTGCCGGTGGAGCCACAAGCTCAACTATACGTCGCTGGAATGGCTGCATGAAGTCGGGTCAACAGGTCAAAACTCACGTTGACGCGCGTGCGGTCTCATGGTAGAATCAAGACATCTCAGATGCGTTGTTGAGGATTGACCTGTGACCACCATTACCCTTGAGGTCCCTGATGAGTTGGCGCGGCGGTTGGACGTTGAGCGCGACCGTCTGCCGCACGTCCTGTCTTGGGCCTTGCGAAAGTTACCGCCGCGGCGGGATGTTCGCCCTGTCGCGGCTGTATCGCCTCCACAAGCCTTCACAGAGATGATTGCGTTTCTCTCTAGCCAGCCCACACCTGAGCAGATCTGGGCGTTCAAGATATCGGCTCAGGCGCAAGCCCGGTTGAGCGCGTTGTTGGAAAAGAATCGCGAGTCGGGTTTAAACGAAGTCGAAAACGCGGAGTTGGATTGGTACGAATACGTCCACGACATCATGGCGCGTCTGAAAGCCCAGACCAGACAGATCTCAGCCAATTAGCTTACGATGACGACGACGATTTCAAGTGCATTGCGCCAACTCGTCATCCAGCGCGCGGCCAGCCAGTGCGAGTTCTGCCTGATTCACCAAGATGATGTGCCGCAGCAGCATGAGATAGACCATCTGGTGGCGCGCAAACATGGCGGACAGGCGGTGGCTGAGAACCTCGCGCTCACCTGTCTGCCATGCAACCGGTACAAAGGCTCCGACCAGACGGCGATGGATCCTGAATCCCACTCACTGGCGCTTCTATTTAACCCACGGGTACAAGTGTGGGAGGAGCATTTTGCGCTGATCGGCGCACGGATCGTCGGGCTGACGCCTGCTGGACGCGCCACGGCCAATTTGCTGCGGTTCAACCTGCCGGTGCGCATGGATGTTCGGCAGCTACTGATCGAGCGGGGACGCTATCCGCGCTCGTAGGGCGGCGCCGACAACTCGGCTATCCCCAACTGCGCCAGCCGCTCGGCTGTCGGCACGCCCTCCGCCGTCCACCCCATCAACCGATACCACTCACCACGCGCGGCCAGGAACGCCGCCTCGGTGATCTCCACCCCGGCCAGCGGGCCTTCGACAAAGGCTTTCATCACGCGCTTGGGCAGCCGGTCGTCCGCCGCGGTCAGCCCTTCCCGCAGGTTGAACAGCCGGCACAAGGTCTGCGCCCGCTCGCCGACCGTCAGGAAGTCGCGCGCGGTGTACTCGTGCCCGGTCAGCCCGCTCAGCACCTCGGCCATCTGGCCGTAGGAGTAGGGCAGGAAGTGGCAGACGACCAGGCTGTCGAGCGCGTGTTTGCGGTTCACCTCGTGAAAGAATAGCGCCATCTTCTGATGGCTCAGGTCGTTGAAGGGCATGGGCGCGAAGCGCTGCACCTCGGCCACGCGCTCGATGCCGTCGCCGGGCCGGGTGAAGCCCGTGTCGTGCATGTTCATCATGTGGTCGCCACCCACCGGCGCGGTGGCATAGCCGATGCCTAACGCATGTTTGGCGCGCGGCTCGTGCATGGCGAGTTCCATCCCCTTCACCTCGACCAGCGACTCCTCCGCGCCGTTGCCGATCCACGCGGCCAGGCGCTTGCTCCCCTCGGCCATCCGGTCGCCGAAGCCCTCACGGCGGGCGATCAACTCGACCGCCTTGAGCATGGCCGCGGCATCGCCCCAGCGCGGCAGGAAGCCGCCCGTCTGCTCGGCGGTGAGCAGCCCGCGCTGGACGCACTCCATGACGAACGCAATCGTCGCGCCCAAGCTGATCGAGTCCAGCCCCCAGCGCGCCGTCAGCTCGTTGGCCTTCGTCACCGCCAGCAGGTCACTGACGCCGCAATCGCTGCCCAGGCTCGCCAGCGTCTCGTACTCCGGCCCGCCGTATGCCGCCTCGACCTTGACCTCAGCCTCAACCTGGCTTTTCCACGCGGGCTTGTCCGCGTAGCTCTGCCCGTCGTAGCTGACCACCTGCTTGCACTTGATGGGGCAGGCCTGGCACGTATCGCGGCCGATGATGAGCGTCTGGTGCAGCAGCTCGCCGCCGATGCTGGCGTGCTCCGCGAAGTAGGTGTCCTGGAAGTTGCGCGTGGGCAGCGCGCTGGCCGGCGCCAGCGAACTGACGTTGGATGGCGTGCCCATCCGCACGGCCCAACCGGCCTTGGCCTCGTAGTTGTCACCCAGCCACTTGGCGACGCCGGTCACGCGCTTGCGCTCGGCCGCGGGGACGTTCAGCCCACCGCGCACCGCCACGGCACGCAGCCGCTTGCTCCCCATCACCGCGCCCAGCCCGCCGCGGCCGGCCGCCCGGTTGATGTCGCTCATGATCGCCGCGAAGCGCACGCCGTTCTCGCCCGCGATGCCGCACTGCGCCACCCGCACGCGTTCGTCGCCCAGTTCGGCGCGGATGGCGTGCTCGACATCTGCGGTGTCGCGGCCCCACAGGTGATCGGCCGACCGAAGCTCCGCCCGGCCATCGCTGATCCAGAGATAGACGGGCGCCGCGGCCTGGCCGTGGACGATCAGCGCATCGAAGCCGGCGCGCTTGAACTCGTGCCCCCACCAGCCGCCCACCTCCGAGCTGGCGATGGCGCCGGTGAGCGGGCTTTTGGCCGCGATACCATGCCGGCCCGCGCCGGGCAGGTTGGAGCCTTGCAGGATGCCGGGCGCGAAGATCAGCGGGTTGTCCGGCCCAAGCGGATCGGCCCCGGCCGGCATGTCGCGCAGCAGCAGGTACGCGGCCAGCGCCCGCCCACCGACCAGCTTGAGATAGAGTTCGTCCGGCAAGGCTTCGATCCACTGCCGGCCGTCGGAGAGATCAATGTGGAGCAGTTTGCCCCAAACGCCACCGATGGTCATGGTTTATGCCGCTTCCTCACTAGATCGCGAAGTTTATGCCGCCAACGCGCGTATCAATGGATCACGATTCTGGCTCACGCAAAGACGCCAGGAGCGCAAAGAACCCTTGTTTGATCTTGGCGGCTTTGCGCCTTTGCGTGAGATTTATGATCTACTGATACTGTCAGTCAGTCAGCCTACGCGGCTTGCCTGACCGGCAGAAGATCCGGCGCCTCCTGGCGCAGCCCCTCGGCCAGCCACGTCTGCACAAGCGTTTGATAGGGAATACCCTTCCGTTCGGCGGCTGTCTTGATCGCTTCCAGGTAGTCGGCGCGCACGCGTAGCCCCACTGATTTCCTGGCGGATCCCCCGCGGAGCGCGCGGAATTCTTCTGTGACATCTTCCAGGTCGTCCATGTAGGGAGCCGTGTTGTGGGACGCGAACCACTCTGCCGCAGCCTCCTCAGTGGTAAATACCGACAACTTATCCATACTATCTGCGCCTCCGCCACAACTGCTTTTTCTCGTCCTAAACCGCGGGTCTGTCCTCAGACTCTCGCGACGCCAACAGCCGTTCTACCTCGGCGATCAACACGAGCAGGTTGGGGCGCGTGAAGGATAGTTCAGGCGCGGGGATGCGATGATGCTTGATGTCGGGTGGGATGTGTTTGTGATGGGGAGAGGAACTGCGCAGAGTTGCATCTCTCGGATGTTCGGTGGGATCATACCACCAAAGTCGTTCGCCAGTACACTCCAATTCATAGCTGTAATTGTGGATAGTTTGGCTGGAGAGGTTGAGCAGTTCCCACACGTCGAGTACATAGCCGGCCTCAAAGGTCACTTGACCTTCTACTTCGGCCGCAAATGGCCCGATGGGGTATGCCGCGAGCGTAGAAGCCCGGATGGACGGAAACTGGTCAGGCAAGGCGGCGATCAGATGGCAGTACGCCTCGAATGAGGGGAGCATATCAGGCTTCGGCCAGAACCGTCATGCGCGGCCGTAGAGGAAGCGTTGTCCTGATACCGATGTCGCGCCGGGATAACAGCCGTTCCCGCAAGGCGACCTCATACGCACGCCGCCGTTCCTGTCGTAACTCGTAGTAGCCGACCCAGCGGATCAGGTCGCGGCTCTGCTCGAATTCGCCTAACCGATACAACATATACAGATCATCCGAGAGCATTCCATACTGTTGTTCGAGTTCGCGTAGGCGTACATCCAGGCCGTGAATGTCTTGGAGCATCTCTTCGAGTGTCATGCGAGTATCCTTTCTGGCTTGTGATTATACACCCGACCCGCGTGGGCGACAAACAGCAGAGTGCATACAAAAGGCGACACTGCACTTGCCAGGCGCCTTGCAATCATCATCAGGAGGCCATCATGCAACTCGCACTCGCAT
>CAZYHE010000013.1:14743-19745 GCA_964647225.1 uncultured Anaerolineales bacterium | reverse complement strand
CCTTTCCTTTGACCGTGCCTTTCTCGCGGTCGAGCGCGAGCAGTTGACCGATGAAGGCCGGGACATCTCACCGGTCGCGGATGAATTCGACGCATTACTCGCCGCCGACCTGGACGCCGACCCCGGCTTGCAACCCCGCGCCGCGGCGCTGCTGGATGCCTGCGCGGGCCTGCCGATGCGCGCCGGCTACCCCTACGACGAACCCTCGGATCTGGCGGGCATCCGCGCCGCCCGGCCGGCCGAGACGCCGTTCTGGCTCATCACCGACCCCGGCGACGAGTATCTGTTTGACCGCGTGCTGGCCGCGTGGCTGGGACGCTGCGCGGGCTGTCTGCTGGGCAAGCCGGTCGAAGGGTGGCGCTCGCCCGCCGTGTGGGGCTTCCTGAAGGATCAGGGGCTTTACCCGCTGGCCGACTTCTTCCGGTCGGACGCGCCCCCTGAGCTTTATGACAAGTATCAAGTCTCCCGTGAGCGCGCGTATATTGACCGGGTGACGCACATGCCGGAGGACGATGACACGAACTACACCGTCACTGGGCTGGCGATCATGCAGCAGCGCGGGGCGGGCTTCACGCCGGAGGATGTCGCCAACTTCTGGCTCCAGAACATCCCGATCTTCCACACCTTCACCGCGGAGCGCGTCGCCTACCGGAACTTCATCAACCTGATCCCGCCGCCCGATTCAGCCACGTATCGCAACCCCTATCGCGAGTGGATCGGCGCGCAAATCCGGGCCGATTTTTGGGGCTACGCCAGCCTGGGCAACCCGGAGCTGGCGGCCGAATACGCGTGGCGCGACGCCGCGATCAGCCACGTCAAGAACGGCATCTACGGCGAGATGTGGGTGGCCGCGATGCTGGCGGCCGCGCCCTACGTCAGCGATGTCGAAGATGTCATCCAGATCGGCCTGGGGGAGATCCCGGCGAAGTGCCGCCTGGCCGAAGACATCCGGCAGGTGATCGGTTGGTATCACGAAGGGATTGACAGCGAAGAGGCGATCCGCCGCATCCATGCCCGGTGGGACGAGTTCAGCCCGCACCACTGGTGCCACACCAACTCGAACGCGCAGATCGTCGCGCTGGGGCTGCTGTGGGGCCAGCACGACTACGGCCGGGCGATCTGCGCGGCGGTGCAGGCGTGCTTCGACACCGATTGCAACGGCGCGACCGTCGGCTCGGTCTTCGGGATGATGCACGGCACGGCCGCCCTCCCCGGCCGCTGGATCGCGCCCCTCAACGATTTGCTCGATACGGGCATCGCCGGGTATCATCAGGTGCGGATTTCGGAGGTGGCACGGGTGGGGTTTGAGATGTGGAAAGCAAATAGCAAATAGCGAATCAGCAAGCAACCCGCCCTGCTAGCCCGATCCTTCACAAAGAAGGGGGCAGGCCGCCACAGTCGGCGACTTTTCGCAGGGCGGGAGAAAGCCGGGAGGCTTTTTACAGGCGGTAGTATCGCGCCACAACAGGCGCGTTGTCAAGAACCCATTTTACCTGGAGGCTGATTTGCATCAACCGGTTTCGCGGCGCCAAATACCTCATCGAAGAATTGCTGGGGGTTCAATTCAGCCTGCCACTGTCGGCGCCACGTCAGGTAGTCGGAGACGCGATCACGCGGCAGAGTCAAGAACCGAGCCGTTTCGATAGGGCCAAGCGCTGTCATCAAAGTCTGCACCGCGCGCCTTATTAGAGTGTCCTCGGATAGAAAAATGTGCGTCGTCATCGTAAATTCTCTTTATCGCAGTAAACCATAGGTGTACCGAACCAGAGTTTTGTTCGCACGCGCTTAAGCTGGCGTAACAAGCGATCGTCAACGGTGACAAAGTCACAATCGGCTAGTTCAGCAAAAGCGACATGCGCAGCATCCGCCGGACCTAATCCGATCGAGTGAAGTTGTTCCGCTCTATAGCGAGCTTGAGTCAAATCAACTTTCACGCCTGTGCCGACTTCATCGAGCAACAATCGCACGTGTTCGCGCTTTGCTGGATCGGGGTTTGCAAGTGTTTCGGCGCGATGCACTGGCGAAACCACAAGCGCAATGGTCTTGGCTCGAATATGGCTCAGAATCAACAATACGGCATCGGCCTCAAGGCGAATGCGCATCTGAACCTGATCATCCAACGGCCGATTGAGCGCACACATATCAAGATACAGCAGCCGCCTCTGAGAGGCGGTTGATACGGGATCGGAATCGCTCACAAGATGCTTCCTTTTGCAACTATTATACTAGAGGTAATACCATGACCCAAATCAACATCATCCCCAAACCGGTGAAATGCGTCGCCACCGGCGGCGCCTTCACTCTGACGCCCGACACGGTAATCGTCGCGGCGGGCGCGGCGGCGGCCGTCGGGCAGCAGTTAGCCGCGGCGTTGGCGCCGGCGACCGGCTTCTGGCCGAAGGTGCTGACCACGAGCACGCAGGACGCCGGCACGATCCGGCTGCGCATCGAGCGCGGGCTGGGCGCAGAGGGCTACCGGCTGAGCGTCACCCCGCGGGAGATCACGATCCGCGCGACGCAGCCGGCCGGGCTGTTCTATGGCGTGCAATCGCTGCGCCAGCTTCTTCCGCCGGCCATCTTCCGGGAGGCGACCGTGCCGGGCGTGGATTGGACGATCCCCTGCGTCGAGATCGAGGACGCGCCCCGTTTCGCCTGGCGCGGCATGATGCTGGACCCGTGCCGGCACTTCATCCCGAAGGAGTTCGTCAAGAAGTTCATTGACCTGCTGGCGCTGCACAAGTACAACACCTGCCACATCCACCTGACCGACGACCAGGGCTGGCGTCTCGAAATCAAACGCTATCCCCGGCTGACCGAGGTCGGCGCGTGGCGCACCGAGACGCTGGTCGGCAAGCTCGAATGGCGCAACCCCAACTACGTCGAGGTCTACGACGGCAAGCCGCACGGCGGCTTCTACAGCCAGGAGGACATCCGCGAAATCGTGGCGTACGCGGCGGCCCGTTTTGTCAATATCGTGCCCGAGATCGAGATGCCCGGCCACGCGCAGGCTGCCATCGCCGCCTATCCTGAGTTGGGCAACACCGGCGAGCAAATCTCGCTGCGCAACAAGTGGGGCATCAGCGAGAACGTCTTCAATGCCGAGGAATCCACGATTTCCTTCCTCCAGAATGTCCTGGCCGAGGTGCTCGATCTCTTCCCCAGCCCCTTCATCCACATCGGCGGGGACGAGTGCCCGAAGGCGCAGTGGAAGGCCAGCCCGGCCGCGCAGGCGCGCATGAAGGAACTGGGGCTGGTCAGCGAAGAGGAGCTGCAAAGCTATTTCATCCGCCGGATGGATCAATTCCTGGTCGCGCATGGCCGGCGACTGATCGGCTGGGATGAAATCCTGGAGGGCGGCCTGGCGCCGGGCGCGACCGTCATGTCGTGGCGCGGGGAGGCCGGCGGCATCGCGGCTGCGCACGCGCACCACGATGTGGTGATGGCGCCGAACACCTGGACGTACTTCGACTACTACCAGGCGGAGGAACACGACACCGAGCCGCTCGCCATCGGCGGCTACGTCCCGCTGGAGAAGGCGTACAGCTACGAACCGATCCCGGCAGATTTGAGCGCCGCGGAGGCGAAGCACGTATTGGGAACCCAGGCGCAGCTCTGGACCGAATACATGCCGAATCCGAAGCAGATCGAGTACATGGCCTTCCCGCGCGCCTGCGCCCACGCCGAAGTCGCCTGGACGCAGCCCGCGGCCAAAGACTTCGCCGACTTCCAGGCGCGGCTGGAAACGCATCTGGCGCGGCTGGCGATTCTGGATGTGAACTATCGTCGGGCATAATCGAAGTGGAACATCCCTGATCTGAGAACGGAACGCGGACTACGCTGACTACGCGGAGAACGCGGAGAAAACCTGAATCTGTCCGCGTAGTCCGCGTTCTCCGCGTCATCCGCGTCCCCGTTTGCCCATGCATCGGTAGCCGGGGATGCCCGATCCTCAGTGCAGGATGCGCCAGGAATCACTTATGAGCACGGAGCATACCATGAGCAAAATCGTCACCTTTGGCGAGATTATGCTGCGGCTGAACCCGCCGGGCTTCAACCGCATCACCGAGACACGCACCTTCGAGGCGCTCTATGCGGGTGGCGAGGCGAACGTCTCCGCGTCGCTGGCCTGCTACGGCCAGCATACCGAGTTCGTCTCCCGCATCCCGGCGAACGACCTGGGCGACGCGTGCCTGGCCTACCTCCGCCAGCACGGCATCGGCGTCGCGCACATGCTGCGCGGGGGCGACCGGCTGGGCATCTACTTCCTGGAAGCGGGCGCGGCCCAGCGCGCCAGCAAGGTCATCTACGACCGGGCCGGCTCCAGCTTTGCGATGATCAAGCCCGGCATGGTGGATTGGCAGACGGTCTTCGCGGGCGCCGACTGGTTCCACTGGACCGGCATCACCCCGGCCGTGTCGGAAGGCGCGGCGCTGGCCTGCGCCGAGGCGATCACCGCGGCCCGGCAGATGGGCGTGACGGTCTCGTGCGACCTGAACTACCGCGCCAAGCTGTGGAAATGGGGCAAGAAGGCGGGCGATGTGATGCAAGAGCTGGTCGCGGGGTGCGATGTGGCTGTGGGCAACGAAGAGGACGCCGAGAAGGTGTTCGGCATCACCGCGCCCGAAGCGGACGTGACCGGCGGCAAGGTCGAGGCCGAGCAGTACCGCTATGTCTGCGAGAAGCTGGCCGAGCGCTTCCCGAACCTGAAGACGGTCGCCATCACCCTGCGCGGCTCGATCTCCGCCAGCCACAACACCTGGTCGGGCGCGCTCTGGCAGCGGGCCGGCGCGTTCTACACCGCGCCGGTCTACGACATCGTCCCGATCGTGGATCGCGTGGGCGGCGGCGACTCCTTCGTCGGCGGCCTGATCTACGGCCTGCGGACCTACGGCGCGGACGCGGGCAAGGCGCTGAATTTCGCCGTGGCCGCGTCCTGCCTCAAGCACAGCATCCCCGGCGACTACAACGCCGTCACCATCGCCGAGGTCGAGGCGCTGATGGC
>CAZYHE010000013.1:11681-14643 GCA_964647225.1 uncultured Anaerolineales bacterium | reverse complement strand
ATGCCTATCAAACAGCATCCTAACCCGCCCATGTACCCCGGCGGGATGGAAATCGGCGCGGAGGAAGAAGCCGCGGTGCTGGAAGTGCTGCGGAACAAGCGCCTGTTCCGGTATTACGGCCCCAACCCCGGCCCGTCGAAGGTCGAAGAACTGGAGCACGCGTTCGCGGCCCACATGGGCACGCGGCGGGCGCTGGCGGTCACATCGGGCACGGCCGCGCTGATCTGCGGCCTGCAGGGGATCGGCGTGGGGCCGGGCGACGAGGTGATCGTCCCGGCGTACACGTGGATCGCGTCCGCGTCGGCGGTGGCGGCGGTGGGCGCCATCCCCATCCCGGCCGAGGTGGATGAGAGCCTCACCCTCGACCCGGCCGATGTCGCGCGCCGAATCACGCCGTACACGAAGGCGATCATGCCGGTGCATATGCGCGGCGCGCAGTGCC
This sequence comes from uncultured Anaerolineales bacterium, assembly GCA_964647225.1. Taxonomy (GTDB): domain Bacteria; phylum Chloroflexota; class Anaerolineae; order CG2-30-64-16; family CG2-30-64-16; genus CAZYHE01. The sequence goes on along the minus strand of CAZYHE010000013.1, from coordinate 14,201 downwards.
GGATGGACGAGCTGATGGCCCTGGCGCGGGCGCACGGCCTGAAGGTGATCGAAGACACCGCGCAGGCGGACGGCGCGTCCTATCGCGGCCGCCGGCTGGGGAGCATCGGTGACGTGGGCTGCTTCAGCCTCCAGTTCAACAAGATCATCACCGCGGGCGAGGGCGGCATGGTGATCACGAACGACGAGGCGGTCTGGAAGCGGGCGGTGATGTTCCACGACGTGATCGGCGGGCTGCGCAACAACTTCGAGCCGGGCGAGATCATCTGGGGGATCAACTTCCGCATGCCGGAGCTGCTGGCCGCGGTGGCGGGCGTGCAGCTCCGCCGGCTGGATGGCCTGCTGGCGGCGATGCAGGCGCGCAAGCAGATGCTCAAGGCTGGGCTGGAACCGATTGCGAAGCAGAAGGGGATCACTTTCCGGGAGATCGTTGACCCGGCGGGCGATGCGGCCGTCGCACTCGTCTTCTTCATGCCGGCGGCGGGCGACGCACAGCGCGCGGCCGAGGCGCTCCGGGCCGAAAACATCGGCGCGGGCGTGCTCTATCGCCCCGACCGCAGCGACTATCACATCTACGCCCACTGGACTCCGATCCTGGAGCAGCGCGCCTGGACGCCCGACGGCGGCCCCTGGCGCTGGGCCAAACGCGAGATCCGCTACCGCCCCGACGATTGCCCGCGCACCCTCGACCTGCTCGGCCGCGCCGTCCACCTGGACATCAGCCCGCTGCTGACGAACGAGGATATCGAGGAGACGTTGGAGGGGTTGAGCAAGGTGTTGTAGCACGAGACCCCCATGGGCAGAAGTTGGACAGTGGCGTATGGCTGATGTATCATGGCGCACAATACCCCGGCGGATGATCTCCGCTAAGGGGCATCCACCGCGCGAGGTGCGCCTGTGATTCCCGAAACCATGCTCGTCTGGCCCCTATATGGCGCCGGGCTGGAAAACTTCGGCCTGGATGGCCGCCCGGTCCGCTGGCCTGTGCCCCGGCCGGCCGCCGACCAAATTCTCGTCCGCTCCGATGCGGTCGGGCTGTGTTACTCGGACGTGAAGGTGATCCGACAGGGCGGCAGCCATCCGCGGCTCTATAATCGCGATCTGCGCGCCAACCCGGTGGTGCAGGGCCACGAGGTGACGCTGACGGTCGTCGCGGTGGGCGAGGCGTGGCGCAATCGCTTCACGCCGGGCCAACGCTTCGCCTTGCAGGCCGACATCTACTATCGCGGGCTGAACCTGGCCTACGGTTACGTCTTCATGGGCGGCCTGGCGCAATACAGCCTCCTCGGGCCGGCGATCCTGGACGGCGACGAAGGTAGCTACACGTTACCCGTGCCGCCCGGCCTGGGCTACGCTGAAGTCGCGCTCACCGAGCCGTGGGCATGCGTTGAGGCGGCCTACGTCCCGCGGCGCCGGCTGCACATCAAGCCGGGGGGCGTCCTTTGGCTGCTGGGCCGGCCGGGGCTGGAAGGCGCGCCCTACCAGATCGGCCAGACCTTCGCCCACGGCCTCCCCACCAGGATCGTCGCCACCAACGTCCCCGACGCGCTCTGCTGCCAGGTCGCCTGGCCCGAAGCCGAAATCCGCAACGACATCGCCCCGGCGGATTACGCCGCGCTGATGCAGGCCGAAGCGCCGGGCGGCTTCGACGACGTGATCGTGCTCGATCCTGACCCCGAACGGTTGGACGCCCTGCCGCCGGTCGTCGCGCCCGGCGCGACCATCGCGCTCATCGGCGAGCGCCCCGTGGGCCGGCCCGTGCGCGTGGACGCCGGGCGCATTCACTATGATTATGTCACCTATCTGGGCGCACGCGGATGGGATGTCAGCGCGGCGTATGGCGCGGCGCGTAACCGGGCGGAACTGCGCCGCGGTGGGGTCGCCTGGGTGGTGGGCGGCGGCGGCCCGATGGGCCGGATGCACCTTCAGCGCATGTTGGAGATGCCGGACGGGCCGGCCCGGGTCGTCGTGGCCGAGACGAACCTGGCGCGCCAGCCAGAGCTGCTGACCGATTTCGGGCCGTTGGCGCGCGCCAGGGGCATCGAGTTGACCATCCTGAATCCCAAGCTGATGCCGCCCCAGGCGTTCCAGGACGCACTGACCCAGGCGCACGGCGGCCGGGGCTTCGACGACATCGTGGTGATCGTCGCCAGCGTGCCGGCCATCGAAGCGGCCATGCCGCACCTCGCGGCCGATGGGCTGCTCGTGGTCTTCGGCGGGTTGGCGCGCGGCACAACCGCACAGCTCGACCTCTCGAACATCTACCTCGGCGGCAGCCAGATGACCGGCTCGGCCGGCGCAACCATCCGCGACCAAACTAATGTCCTGAACAAAGTGGCGGCGGGCCATCTCTCGACCGCCAGCGCGGTCGCGGCGGTCGGCGGTCTGGATGCGGCACGCGACGGGATGCAAGGCTTGATGGATGGCCGCTTCCCCGGCAAGATGGTGATCTATCCGCAGATCGAGTCCTTCCCGCTCACGGCGTTGGTCGATCTAAAGGGAAGCGCCCCGGCAGTCTATG
>CAZYHE010000013.1:6921-11671 GCA_964647225.1 uncultured Anaerolineales bacterium | reverse complement strand
GCGAACGCCCCACCAATCGCCTGTTCGCACTCGGCGAGAACTGGCTGCAGCGTCAATGTTACCAGTCCGTTCGCGAGGTCATCGACGCCTATCGGGCCGTTTCCCAAGACGACGTGGAACAGGTTCTCGAGTCCTTCCCGCTCACGGCGTTGGCCGATCTAAAGGGAAGCGCCCCGGCAGTCTATGACCGGCTGGGAGAGGGCGGAACCTGGACGCGTGAAGCCGAAGCAGAGTTTCTCCGGGTGTTCGCACCGGGGGTCTATTCCTGACATGAAAGAAGCGATCATTTTCGGCGCGGGCAATATCGGCCGCGGGTTCATCGGCCAGCTCTTCAGCGAGTCCGGCTACGCGGTCACATTCGTGGATGTGGATCAACCGCTGCTCGACGCCCTCAACCAACGCGGGGAATATACGATCCGGCTGGTGACGAACGAGCGGAGCGAGGAAGTCACGGTCGGGCCGGTGCGGGCCATCCATGCGGGGGATCGGGAGGCGGTCGCCGAAGCGGTCGCCCGTGCGGAGATCGGCGCGACCGCGGTGGGCGCGGCCGTGCTCAAGCATGTCGCGCCCGCCATCGCGGCCGGGATCGAGCGCCGGACGCAAGCCGGCATCGTCGAGCCGCTCAACATCATCGTCTGCGAAAACCTCAAGGGCGCGGCGGCCATCCTGCGCGACCTGGTGCGCTCGGCCCTGCCGACCAATCGCCACAGCTTCATGGCCGAGCAGATCGGCTTTGTGGACACGGTCATCGCGCGCATGGTGCCGCCGCTGACGCCCGAGCTGCGAGCGCAAGACCCCAGTCTGATCCTCGTGGAGCCGTACAAGGAGTTGCCGGTGGATCGGGCGGGTTTCGTCGGCGAGCCGCCGGCGGTCGTCGGGATGATCCCCCACGCGCCGTTCGCGTTCTTCACGGAGCGCAAGCTCTACATCCACAACGCCGGGCACGCGGTGTTGGCCTATCTGGGCTATCAGGCCGGCTACGAATACGGCTACGAAGCGTTAGCCGACGACGAGATCTGTTCCCAGGTGCGCGGCGCGATGGAAGAATCCGCGCTCGCGCTGACCCACAAATATCATCCCCCGGCCGGCGCGCTCGAAGCGAACATTGATGACCTGCTGGCGCGCTTCGCCAACCGCGCGCTCGGCGACACGATCCTGCGCCTGGGGCGCGATCCGCTGCGCAAGCTGGCCCCGTCGGATCGGCTGGTGGGCGCGGCGCGCAATGCGCTGGCCGCAGGGGTGACGCCGACGCACCTGGTCACCGGGATTGCGGCGGCGCTGTGCTTCAACCACCCGGATGACCCCATCGCGCAGGAGTTGCAGGCGCGGCTGCGCGCCACGGATATCGGTCGCGTGCTGGCCGAAGTGTGCGAAATCGGGCCGGGCGAGCCGCTGTTCGAGATGGTGATGGCGCGCTACCGTAGGGGCGGGTTTTCTGTGCGCTGAAACGTGGTTCGCCGTTGATTCGGAATGTGCGAGCAATCTCGATTCGCCGTCACGCAGGCAAACCCGCCCCTACAACGCGGCCGCGATCTCCGCGCGCACCCACGCATCATCCTCGACCGCGACCCGCGCCGCCAACGCCTGCCGCGCGTCCCGTCCGCCGATCCGGCCCAACGCCCAGGCCGCGTGCCCGCGGACGAGCGGCTCAGGGTCGGTCAGCAGGCCGATCAGCGCGGGCACAGCAGCCTCATCGCCCCAGTTGCCCGCGGCCACGCACGCGTTGCGCACCAAGCCGCGGCGCTTCGTCCGCAGGATAGCCGTCCCGCGGAAGCGCGCCCGGAACGCCGCCTCGTCGAGTGCCAGCAACTCCAGCAAGGGGCGCGCCGCCCGCGTCGGATCGGCCGGCCAGACATCCCCGCGGGCCGGCGCAGCGATCCGGTTGTACGGGCAAACCTCCTGACACACATCGCACCCGAAGACCCAATTGCCCATAAGCGGCCGTAGCTCGACTGGGATCGGCCCGCGCAGTTCGATGGTCAGATAGGAGATGCAGCGTCGCGCATCGAGCAGGCGTGGCGCGACGAATGCGCGCGTCGGGCAGGCGTCCAGGCAACGCGTGCAGCGGCCGCACTGGTCCGCCGGCCCCGTGGCCCCGAGAATTGCTACGGCTGTCACTCTGAGCGGGTTGACGATGTGCGATGTGTTGCGGCGAAACACCAGCGAAGAGTCTCGCCCGCCGAAAGGAGATGCTTCGCTAGGGTCTCGCCGCGACTGACGTTGGCTCGTTAAGCCGCTCAGCATGACCGCGCGCGGCGCGTCACTCGCCGCGCCACAGGGAGCGAGGGTCGGGGTGAGGTCCTCCGGCACCGCCAGCACCGCCAGGAACGTCCACGACCCCAGCCCCGGTGTGATGAGACAGGTGTTGCGACCGATGAAGCCGAGGCCGGCCTGGGCCGCGAAGTCGCGCTCCAGCAGCGGCGCGGTGTCCACGCACGCCTTGCCGAGCGCCGTCCGCCCCGTGCGCGCCCGAATGAAGGCATCGAGCGCGTAGAGCCGCGCCTTGAGCGTCTCGTGATAATCGGCGGCCCACGCATAGCGCGCAAACCGGCCATGCGCGGGATCGGCCCACGTCGGGGGCAGTGGACCGGGATTGTAGTTGGCGGCGAGGAGGATCAGGCTGGCCGCATCCCCCAACCAGGCGGGGGGATCGAACCGTTCGGCCGCGCGCGCCGCGAGATAGGCCATCTCGCCGCCATAGCCCGCCGCCAGCCAGTCGGCGAACGCGGCACCGTGCGCCGGTGGGCCGAGCGGGATGATCCCCGCGCGGTCGAAACCGAGGGTGAACGCGTGCGCCAGGATGTCGTCAGATAGAGCCATAGCCCGCATTATACCGCAGGCCGCACCAGGATGGGAATGCCCCGGCCAGTTACCGCTGATTTGCGACTGCGCGGTATAATGTCATCATGTCCATCGAATCCGCGCTACAGGCGCTCCGCTTCGAGCCGCAGTTCATGCGCAATGTCGCCCGCTGGGTGCGCGTGCCCGCGCGGGCGGCGCGCTTCGCCCCTTTCTCCCCCAGCCTGGATCATCGCCTGGTCGAGGCGTTGGCAGCCCGCGGGGTGCGCCAACTCTACACGCACCAGGCCGACGCGGTGGCCGCCGGCCTGGCCGGGGAAAATGTGGCGGTCGTCACCCCGGCCGCCAGCGGCAAGACCTTGTGCTACAACCTGCCCGTCCTCCACCGCCTGCTGGCCGACGACGCGGGCCGGGCGCTCTATCTCTATCCGACGAAGGCGCTGGCCCAAGACCAATTGGCCGGGCTGCGCGAGTTGACGGAGCTTTTACGGGGTGATGCGGAGGCGGGGAGACAGGGAAACAAGGAAACAAGGCGGCCTTCCTCTCAACTCCTTTGCGCGACCTACGACGGCGACACCCCTTCTGCGCAGCGCGGCAAGGTGCGCGACGCGGCGCGGATCGTGCTCTCGAACCCCGACATGCTCCACGCGGGCATCCTGCCGCAGCATCCGCGCTGGGCCGCGTTCTTCGCCAACCTGTCGGCGGTCGTGATTGACGAGATGCACGTCTACCGCGGGGTCTTCGGGTCACACGTGGCGAATGTGTTACGCCGCCTGCGCCGGATTTGCCGCTTCTACGGGAGCGACCCGCGTTTCTACCTGGCGTCGGCGACCATTGCCAACCCGCAAGAGCTGGCCGAGCGCCTGGTCGAGGCCCCCATCACCGTGATCGGCCCGGAACGGGACGGCGCGGCGCAGGCCGCGAAGGAGATCCTCTTCTACAACCCGCCCCTGCTCGACCCCAGTCTCGGCATCCGGCGCAGCGCCAGCCTGGAGGCCGCCGACCTGGCCGCGCATTTCGTGCGGCATGATGTTCAGGCCATCATCTTCGGCCGCGTCCGCCTGACCACCGAGCTGATCCTGACCTACCTGCGCCAGAACCTGGCAGCGACGTCCGATCCAACTTCGGACGCGCCCATTCCGCATTCTGCATTCCGCGCTCCGCATTCGATCCGCGGCTACCGCAGCGGCTACCTGCCCGCCGAGCGCCGCGAGATCGAACGCGGGCTGCGCGAGGGTGCGGTGCGGGCCGTGGTCGCGACCAGCGCGCTCGAGCTGGGGATTGACATCGGCCAGATGGGCGTGGCGCTGCTGGCCGGCTATCCCGGCACGATCGCCTCAGCCCGCCAGCAGATGGGCCGCGCCGGCCGCCGTGACGAGACATCGGCCGCCCTCTTCATCGCCACCGCCGAGCCGCTCGACCAATACCTGATCGCCCACCCCGACTATCTGCTTGGCCGCACGCCGGAGCACGCCCGCCTGAACCCCGACAACGCGGTGATCCTGGGGGGCCATCTGGCCTGCGCCGCGGCCGAACTGCCCTTCGAGGCCGGCGAACCGTTCGGTCCGCCAGCCGATCCCCGCGTCGGAGATGTGACGGCCGGCCTGCTCGCCGATCTCGTGGAGGCGGGACAGCTCTACCGCGCCGGTGATCGCTTCTTCTGGGCCGGCCAGGGCGCACCCGCTCCGACCATCAGCCTGCGCAGCAGCTCGGCCGACCGCGTGGTCATCCAGGCGCCGGACGCCGCGGGCAAGCCCCAGGTGCTCGGCGAAATCGAGCGCACCGCCGCGCCGCTTTTCGTCTACGAGGGCGCGATCTACCTGCACGAAGGCACGAGCTACCTGGTGGAGCGCCTTGATTGGGAAGCCGGCGCCGCGTCCGTCCGCCCCGTGGAAGCCGACTTCTACACCCGCCCGCTGATGGGCGAAGGGGTCGAAGTGTTGGCGGTGCG
>CAZYHE010000013.1:0-6821 GCA_964647225.1 uncultured Anaerolineales bacterium | reverse complement strand
CGGCTACCGGATCGTGCGCCGTGGAAACAACGAGGTGCTGGGCTTCGGGCAGATTGACCTGCCGGAGCACGCGTTCGAGACGGAAGGGTGCTGGGTCGAACTATCCGAAGGGTTGATCGAACAACTCAAGGCCGCGGGGCTGTGGCTGTCCGCGCCCAACGACTACGGCCCGAACTGGCCCAAGCAGCGGGACGCGGCCCGCGCCCGCGACGGCTATCGCTGCCAGGGGTGCGGCGCGGCCGAACTGGGTGGCCGGCAGCACGACGTCCATCATCGCATCCCCTTCCGCGCCTTCGTGGCCGATCCCGCGCGCCGCGGGGGCCGGCCGGCTGAACGCGCTTGGGAGGCCGCCAACGTCCTGGAGAACCTGGTGACGCTCTGCTCCGCGTGCCATCACCAAGCCGAGGCGAGCGTGCGCATCCGCTCGGGCCTGGGGGGCTTGGCCGCGCTGCTGGTCGGCGTCGCGCCGATCTTCCTGATGTGCGATCCGGCCGACCTGGGCATGGTCGTCGAGCCGCAAGCGCCGGTCAGCGGGCGGCCCACCATCACGATCTTCGAGCAGACCCCCGGCGGCGTGGGCTATGCCGAGCAATTGTATCGTTCGCTGCCGCAGGTGCTGGCCGCGGCGCGCGATCTTGTGGCCGGCTGCCCCTGTCAGCACGGCTGCCCGAGCTGCGTCGGCCCGGTGCTGGAGCACGACAGCATGCTGGATGCCAAGGCGCTGGCACGCGCAATCTTGGAGAGAATCACGCCTGCGGTTGCCTTGCCAACCGCCGCAACCGTGATATAATGCCATCAACTTTTCTCACCCGATATCAGCACAGCAGCATGGAATTTAAAGAGCGAATCGCCCTGGTCACTGGCGGATCCAGCGGCATCGGCCTGGCAACCGCCCGACTGTTAGCCAGCAAAGGCGCATATGTTTGGCTCGTGGCCCGTGACGAAAGCCGCCTGCGGGACGCGTTGTCCCAGGTGCAGGCGGCCGGTGATGCGGTTGGGCCGAAACACGGCATGGCGCCGGCCGACCTCGCTGAGCCGGGACAGGCCGCGGCCGTCGTGCATGAAATCTCGGCACGAGCCGGCCCGCCGGAGATCATCGTCAACTCGGCCGGGGTCGTCTATCCCGGCTATGTCGAAGAGTTGGATCTGGCCGCCTATCGCCGCCAGGTCGAGGTCAACTACCTCGGCGCGGTGCAGATCATCCAGGCCAGCCTGCCGGCCATGATTGCGCGCCGCGCCGGGCACATCGTCAATGTGTGTTCGGCCGCCGGCTTCCTGGGGATGTTCGGCTATGCGGCCTACGCCGGCTCGAAATATGCCTTGCGCGGCTACTCCGACGTGCTGCGCGCCGAATTGAAGCCGCGCGGGGTGCATGTTTCCATCGTCTTTCCGCCGGACACCGACACGCCGCAACTGGTCTATGACAAACAGGCCCGGCCACCCGAAATTGACGCGATGCTGGGCAGCGCAGCCAAAGTCCAATCGCCGGAGTCGGTCGCACGGGCCATCGTGGCGGGCATCGAGCGCCGGCGCTACATCATCACACCGGGCCTCGACACCACCGTCGCCTATTGGCTGGCCGGCGTGCTGGGGCCGCTCCAATACCCGATCATGGATCTCCTGGTGACGCGTGCGCTGCGCAAGACGGGACGGGCGGCGCTGATGCCGATCCCCGTGACGGGGCCGCCACGCGTAGCATAGCCCCTTGCGGGCGTTCTGACAGGCTGGGGCCGATCAGCGGTCGCAGCAAAAATCCGCGTCTGAGAAAGGATCACGGCGATGAGCGCTCCGATTTCGGTTGAACCGATCACCGATCCCAAAGGCATCCTGGAGTTGGTGAAGTTCCCCTTCAAGCTGTACAAAGGCGATCCCAACTGGGTGCCTCCCTTAATCGAGGAGCGGCGAGATTTCTTCGATCCCAAGAAGAATCCGTTCTATGAGCACGCCCGCTTTCAGCTTTTCCTGGCGCGGCGCGACGGCGAGGTGGTCGGCACCATCGGCGCGGTCATCAACGACAACCACAACGCCTTCCACGATGAGCAGATCGGCGCGTTCGGCTTCTTCGAGTCGGTGAACGATCAGGCGGTAGCCCATGCGCTGCTCGACGCGGCCGAAGGTTGGGTGCGCGGCCAGGGGATGAAGGCGATCCGTGGGCCGCTCAACTTCTCAACCAACGACGAGGTCGGCACACTGATTGATGGCTTCGACGAGCCGCCGATGGTGATGATGACTTATAACCCGCGCTACTATGGGGCCTTGATCGAAGGGCACGGCTACGTCAAGGCGATGGATCTCTTTGCCTGGATCACCAACGATATCCTGGAAACCATCGAAAAAGCGCCCCCCAAACTGTATCATGTGGCGGAAAAGGTCGCGCAAAAAGAGGGCATTCGCCTGCGCCAACTCGATAGGAAGAACATTGATCGGGACATCGCGCTCATCAAGGAGATCTACAACGGCGCATGGGAGAAAAACTGGGGTTTCGTGCCCCTGACCAACCATGAGATTGACCACCTGGTCAAATCTCTGCTGCCGCTCATTGACACCCGGCTGATCTTCCTGGCCGAGACCGTCGCGGGCAAGCCAATCGGTGTGAGTTTGATGCTGCCCGATTTGCATCAGGCGCTCAAACGGTCCGGCGGCGGACACATGTATCCCTTCGGCCTGCTGAAATTCCTCTGGCACAAGCGCAAGATCAACCAGGCGCGGCTGCTGATCATGGGCGTGATCGAGGAGTATCGCGGCCGGGGCGTGGATGCGTTCTTCTACCTCACCTCGACGCGCAAAGCAGCCGAGTACGGCTACAAGCGCCTCGAAGGCTCGTGGATCCTGGAGACGAACACAATGATGAATCGCATCATCGAGCGGTTGGGCGGCGCGAAATACAAGACCTACCGCATCTACGAGAAGCCGCTGTGAACGTCCTGGTGACGGGCGGGACCGGGTTCGTCGGCTCGCAATTGGTCGCGGCGCTCGTGCGCCGCGGCGATCGGGTGCGGGTGTTGCGCCGCGCCAACTCCGACCTGATTGCCCTGAACGAGATCCCCGGCGTCGAGCACCTGATCGGCGACATCCTGGAGCCGGAGGCAGTCGGCCGGGCCGTCGCCGGCTGTGACCTGGTCTTCCACGTGGCGGCGCTTTCCTCCTATTGGCGGGCGCAGCGGGACGCCATCTATCGCATCAACGTGGCGGGCACGCGCACGGTGCTGGAAGCGTGCCTGGCCGCGCGCGTGCCGCGCGTCGTCTTCACGTCCTCGGTCGCGGCCATCGGGATGCGGCCCGACGGCCGGCCGGCCGATGAAACCACGACCTTCGACGGGGCCAGCGCCCGCCTGGCCTATGCCGACAGCAAACATCAGGCCGAGGCGGTCGTCGGCCGGCTGGTCAAGCTGGGGCTGGACGCTGTCATCGTCAACCCGGCCGCGGTCTTCGGCCCCGGCGACCACCACCAGATTTCCGGCAGCATGATCGTCGAGTTTGCGCGGCGCAGCCTGCCGGCGGTCCCGCCGGGCGGCCTGTGCGTGGTAGATGTGGATGCGGTCGTGGCGGGGCATCTGGCGGCCGCCGAGCGCGGGCGCACCGGCGAACGCTACATCCTGGGCGGCGAGAACCTCTCGATGCGCGAGATCGCGGCCGTGGTCTGCGGCGTGGTGGGCCGATCAGCCCCGCGCTGGACGATCCCCGCCTGGGCGCTGCCGCCCGCTGCGCTCGCGATTGACGCGTTCAACCGGGTCAACCCCAAGCCGCCGACGGTCAGCGGCGACCAAACCCGACTGAGCGCACACAATCTCTTCTTCGATTCGAACAAAGCCGTGCGCGAGCTGGGCTACCCCCTGCTCCCCTTCCGCGGCGCAGTCGAACGGGCCTACGCCTGGTACAAGGCGCATGGTTATGTTAAGGCGTAGTGCGTAGTGCGTATTCCCTTTTCTGAAACCGGTGGGAACGCCCCAACCTACGCAACACGCAATACGCAACACACATCTCGTACACCCATAAGGAGAATTCATCGTGGATCTTTTCGACAAATGCTATAACTTCACCGAAGCAAAAGAAGCCATCGCGGCCGGAATCTACCCTTACTTCATACCGTTGACCGGGAACGAAGGCACGGTGGCGAACTTCCGCGGCCGCCGGTTGATCATGTGCGGGTCGAACAACTACCTGGGGCTGACCACCGATCCGCGCGTGCGGCAGGCGGCCATCGAAGCCATTCAGACTTACGGCACCAGTTGCACCGGGTCGCGCTTCCTGAACGGCACGCTGGAGATGCACGAGCAGCTCGAACGTGAGCTGGCCGCCTACGTGGGCAAAGAGGCGGCGCTGGTCTTCTCGACCGGGATGCAGGTCAACCTGGGCGTCATCAGCGCGCTGACCGGTCGCGGCGACTACGTCATCCTGGACAAAGAAGATCATGCCAGCATCGTGGATGGCGCAAAGCTCAGCTACGGCGAAACCCGGCGGTTCGCCCACCAGGACATGGCCGAATTGGGCCGCCTGCTGGAAAAGCTGCCCGCCGACAAGGGCAAACTGGTGGTGGTGGACGGCCTCTACAGCATGGAGGGTGACATCGCACCGCTGCCCGAAATGACCGCGCTGTGCAAGAAACACGGCGCCCGGCTGATGGTGGACGACGCCCATGCCATCGGCGTGCTGGGGGGCGGTCGCGGCACGGCGGCCGAATTCGGCGTGACCGATCAGGTGGACCTCATCATGTCCACCTTCAGCAAGTCGTTCGCCTCGCTGGGCGGATTCGTCGCGGGCGACGAGCCAATCATTCACTACATCAAACACCATGCCCGTTCGCTGATCTTCAGTGCCAGCATCCCGCCTTCCAACGCAGCGGCCGCGCTGGCCGCGCTGCACATCATGCGCGATGAGCCTGAACGGGTGCAACGACTGAAGGAAAACGCCGACTACATGCGCCAGGGCTATCGCCAACTCGGCTTCGACATCGGCAATTCCACCACGCCCGTTATCCCCATCATCATCGGCGACCTGATGCGGACGATCATGACCTGGAAGATGCTGTTCGAGGCCGGGGTGTTCGTCAACCCGGTGCTCTCGCCCGGCGTCCAGCCCGGCCGCGAGTTGCTGCGCACCAGCTACATGGCGACCCACACCCGCGAGCAGCTCGATACGGTGCTGAGCATCTTCGAGAAAGTCGGCAAACAGATGGGGTTGATCTAGGCCACCGAATGAATTCGGCGGCTTGTACGGAGGCGCCAGATGACACCGCCTGAGTTGATCCCGAATGGAACGCCGTTGTCGGATGTGCCTGGCCTGACCGCCCGGCAGATCAGGACCCTGGCCAATGCATGGATCGTCACGGCCCAAGAGCTGGTGGCGTTGGCCCAATGCCCAGAGGTCGTGCGCAAACCGTTGGCGCGGGCGCTCGATGTGGACCTGGCCGGGCTGGATGCCCTCACGCAAGCCGCCGAGGGGGTGATCCCGGCCACGCGCGACCTCCTCAGCCGCCAGCTCGGCCAGGAGGCCGCGCGCACCGACTATGGCCGCGGGGCGCTGCTCGACGAACCGCCCGCAGAAGCGGCCCGCCGCCGCGCCCTGCCGCCCTATGAGCCGGAAGGCGCGCGCAAGGTGCTGGCGCCGTTGAGCGACCTGCTCGACCAGTTGCCGGAGTTGCGCAGCCAGGGGAGCCGGGGCACGTGCGTCGCCCACGCAACGCTGGCCCTGCGCGAACAGTTGGAGATCACCGCGGGCGCGCCGAAGGAGATCAACCTGTCGGAGCAGTTCGTCTACTGGTGGTGCAAGGCGCACGACGGCATCCCGGCCACGTCTGGCACCTACGTCACGGTCGCGATGCGCGGCTTGCGCGAGTTGGGCGCGCCCCTGGAAGAGCTATGGCCCTACGTGAGCGACCCGGCCGGGGCGGACGAGGGGCAGGGGCCGCCGCCTTCCGGCTGTGCCAACGGCGACCCGGCCCTGCGCACCGCGCGCACCATCGAGTTGAACCCGTCGGACATCGGCGGGATCAAGAGCTGCCTGGCCGAAGGGCGGGCCGTGGCCTTCTCGGTGCCGGTCTTCGACAGTTGGTACTATTCGGGCGCGTCGCGGCGGTGGGGCAAGATCACCCTGCCGCTGCCCGGCGAGGCTGAAGACGGCGGGCACGCGATGACCCTGGTGGGGTATCAGGATGACCCGGCCGCGCCCGGCGGCGGCTATTTCCTGGTGCGCAACTCCTGGCAGCCGTGGGCGTTCGACGGCGTGTGGCAGGCGGGCTACGGGGTGATCCCCTACACGTACATCAGCCGCCACGCCAATGCTGCGTTCAGCGCGGTGCGCCGCGAAGGCGCGGAGATCTATGGCCGCGACGCGCTGGCGGATGATGGTCGGCGTCCCCTGGCGCGGCCAGGCTGGAACAGCCCGGACGTTTGGTTACGGCACGACGAGATGTCGGATCAATATCTGACGGGGGAGCATCAGACGGCGCGGCGCGGCGAGCTGAACGCGGTCTTTGCGCGGGTCTTCAATCGGGGGCCGGCCTATGCGTACAACGTGCCGTGCGAAGTCTTCGTCGCGCCCCTCGCCCCGTGGATCCGCCCCGAAGATTGGCAGCGCATCGAACAGACCACCGCGCCGCGCATCGCGCCGGGCCACACCGTCTTCGGGCCGATCTTCTGGCGCGTGCCGCCGGATGGCCCCGAACAGGTCGCCTATCGCGTGCGCCTCACCGGCGAGGCGGAGCAGCCGTCGCCCGTCTACAGCGCGCTGGCGTTCGAGCGCCACCTGTGGCTGGCGAAGGTCGCGGCGGGTGCGACGGTCGAGATCGCGTTCGACGCCCACGGCCTGGATGTGCCGGGCCA
>CAZYHE010000012.1:11046-19871 GCA_964647225.1 uncultured Anaerolineales bacterium | reverse complement strand
CCACCCACCGCGCCGCCGATCAGCGCGCCGACCATCATCACGAGGGCCGCGGGCCAATTCACCTGGCCGGAGAAGACGAAGAGCACCGCAGCCGCGATGTTGGTGCTGAAGGCGACCGCCTGCTTGAGCGCGTTGAGCCGCGTCAGGGTATCTTCGAGCGTCAGGCCGAGCACCGACAGCACGATCACGCTCAGTCCCGCGCCGAAGTAGCCGCCGTAAACCGCGGCCAGCCCGACCGGCAACGCCGCCCACCCCTCGGCCAGCGGTCGCGCCCCGGCCTGGCTGGCGCGACGTTGCAGCCAGCGCCGCACCGGGTCCTGTACGGCGAGCAGCGCCGATGCCAGCAGGATCAGGAAGGGGATCAACTGGCGGAACAGCTTTTCGCCCGTGCCCAGCAGGAGCAGCCCGCCCGCGACCCCGCCGATGATCCCGGCCGGCACGGCCCACCAGAGCCGCCGCGTCTGCCCGCGCAGATCCTTCGATTGGGCGAAGGTCGCGCCCAGGTAGCCGGGGCAGAGCGCGACCGTGTTGGTGACGTTCGCCGCCACGGCCGGCAGGCCGACAAAGGTCAGCATCGGGAAGGAGATCAGCGTGCCGCCGCCGGCGAGGGCGTTGACCAGCCCCGCGGCCAGCGCAGCCAGCGCAATTAGAATGTACTCGAAACCATCAAGCATGGAGGGTGCTTCCTTGTTCTCTCCGCGTCGTCCGCGTCCCAACTCGCAACCGGTTAGCTCCGGCAGTAGTATCCGGCCACCTTCGCCAGCGCGCCGGCGATGTCGCGGGCATCTTCTTCGGTCAGCCCTTCGTTCCAGCTCATCACGAACATCTCGTCGAGGAAACGGAGCGTGCCGGGATAATCGCGGCGGTCATAGGTAACGCCGGGGCGCGCCTGCGGGAGGGTCCACGGGATGCCGGACGTGCCAAAGGTCTTACGATCCCGGATCACGTCGTACTCGAAGACCGGATTGGGGATGTAGCCCACCCCGAACGGCAGCCCCTCCGCCTTGATCGCCTGGCCGAACACCTGGGGCGAGACCCCCAGCCGGGCCTGGTCAATGGTGAAGGGGAACATCCACCAGGCGTGATCGGCGCCGGGCAAGATGTAGGGCGGGATCAGGCCGGGGATGTCCGCCACAAGCTCGCGCAGCAGCCCGGCCGTCTTGCGCCGCCGCGCGACGATCTCCGCCAGCTTGTGCGCCTGCGCCAGCCCCACCGCGCCCTGAAGCTCGGTCATGCGGTAGTTCATGCCGAAGAAAAGATGCCCGCGCAGGCCGGGGATGCCGCGGGGCCACCCCTTGTCGGTGAAGAGCCGGGCGCGCGTCGCCAATGCTTCATCCCGCGCCACGACCAGGCCGCCGTCGCCGGTCGTCATCTGTTTGGACTGCTGGAAGCTGAAGCACCCCAGATCGCCCAGCGTGCCGGCCAACTGCCCGCCATACGCGGCCAGGTGCGCTTGCGCGCAGTCCTCGATCACGGAGAGGCCATGCTGCCGCGCCAGCGCCAGGATCGGCGCCATGTCGGCCATCTGACCGAACAGATGCACGACGATGATCGCCCGCGTCTTCGGGCTGATCTGGCTGGCGATCGTCTCGGCGGTGATGTTGCCGGTGCGGGGATCCACATCGGCGAAGGTCGGCACCAGGTTGCACGCCAGGATGGCGATCACCGTGCCCATGTCGGTGATGGTCGTCGTGATGATCTCGTCGCCCGGCTCCAGGTTGAGCGCCGCCACGGCGGTGTGCAGCGCGGCCGTCCCCGATGTGACCGCCTGGGCCGCAAGCGGGGCGCCGCCGTTCGGCTGAGCGCTCACGCCGAAGCCCAGCAGCTCGGCCCAGGCGCGCTCCAGCGCCGCGACCTTCGAGCCATCGTTGCGGTTCAGCGCGCCGCTGTCAATGACCTCGTTCAACAGCCGCTTTTCTTCTTCGCCCAGCCAGCGGCCGGATGCGTTGGCGACGGTGGCGAACGGTCGCGTGCGATACGGCGTCCCGCCGTGGATTGCAAGTTTTTGTGTGTCCATGCGGAAACCTCCGGGTAGCGCAAGATGCCATCTTGCACTACATCAGTAACGCCACCCCGGCGCGATACCATTCCTTCAGCCCGGTCTCGGCCGGCGGCTCCTTCAATTCGTATTCCAGGGCCAGGTCGCCCGCGTAGCCAATGGCATCCAACTGTTCGAGGATCCACGGGTAGTCAATCTGCCCCTGGCCGAGCATGGTGTGCTGGAAGCCGTCGAGCGTGAAGCGGCCATCCTTGAGATGGACGTGGGTGATGTGTCCCCGCATGATGTGCAGCGCGTAGCGATAGTCCACCCCGGCGTGCATCAGGTTGCACGGTTCGTAGAGCGCGCCGAAGTAGGGGGAGCCGACCTTGTCCGACAGCTCGGCGCACAGCTTGGGCTGGCCCGAGATGCCGCCGCCGTGATTCTCGAAGCCCATGCAGATGCCTTTGGCCGCGGCGTATTCGGCGCTGCGCTGAAACCAGGGCACGATGCGATCCAGGCAGGCCGGGCTGTCGTCGCCGGGCCGCACGCGGATCGAGCGCGCGCCGAGGAAGGCCGCCACATCGAGCGCCCGCTGCATGTCCGCCCACTCCTTCTCCCGGACCGCCTCGTCGTCGCTGGCGAACCCCGCGCCGACATAGGTGCCCAGGTTGGCGATCTGCAACCCGCGCGCCTGCGCCGCGGCCTTAAGCGCGACCGGATCGCATTCGGCCGGATCGAGGGAGAAGTGCGGCATCCGGGCCAGCAGATCCACCTTCTTGAAGCCCGCGGCCGCGATAATGTCCAGGGTTTCCGCTAACGGCATTTTGTGTAAAGCGATACTACAGGTTGAAAGACGAGAGACATCCATAAAGGCGACCTCCTATGGTTAGCCGGCTGGCTGAAGTGTGAAAAGAAAGATGCATGGCTTGGCGCCGCCGCTTGACAGTGCCGACGAACGCACCACGCCCGACAAGTTCCGGCCCAGGGCGATCTGAAGGTGGTGCTTGACGTGGCCTTCGCAGCAGTAGCAATAGGTCACCGGCAGCGGCTCTTTCGCTTTGGGCAGGCAGACGCAGCCGTAGTGCGCTAACCCATCCGGTGCGAAGGAGACCAGCACCCGGCCATCCTCCTGCAAGGTCACGCTGTGGCCGAAGACGAACCTGGTCTCGTTGGCGGCCGCGACCCGTTCTTCGAGAGTTGCGTGCTGCCTGGCGATCTCTTTCGAGAGCTTCAGGCGCTTGCCACCCAGGCAACAGGCGCACCCCTCCCGGACTGAGCAGCGCGTCTCGCGATCCAGCAGCCGATTCATGCGCTGCATCGCACCGTTGAACCACTCCGCTTTGACCTCCGGCGATGTGCTCTGCCGGATGGCCTCGCCGCCGGACAGGATTTCGGCCATCGTCTCCGGCGCGATGTGAGCCTTCTCCAGGCTCTCAGCCAGCTTAGCGATGCGTCCGTACTCGTATTGCTTCATTTGATTCCATCTCCTGTCATGCCGAAGGCTGCATGTATGTAATCCCCGGCTGCACCATATCCGCCAGCGCCAGCCCGGCGAACCCCGTCGCGGCCACCGCGCAGCCGGTCCATGACATCAGGCTGTGGCCGCCCCACGGCAGGTCGGGGTCGTCCACCATGACGCCGATCTGGCGGGCGTGGGCGGGGGTGCAGAGGAAGCGCCGGGCGACCCGCTCTGTCTCCTCGACCTGCGCCAACTCCTCGGCTGGCAGGCCGTACTCGGCCGCGGCGCGCAGGAAATAGGTCAGAAAGAGCGGCGTGGCGGCGCTCTTCGAGTTGTTCCACGTGTCCTGGATCGGCCACCACGGCGCGCCGTCCCACGTGGCGATCACCCCCTGGCTGCCGAGCAGATACTTGCGCAGCGCATCGAAGACATGCCGGCGCACCGTCTCGTTGCGGCTGACCGACGCAACCCCGGCGATGGCATCCAGGATGTAGAACTGCTCGCCGATGTCGCGCACCCGCATGTAGAAGGGATAACCGGGGAAGTACCAGTCGAACGGCCAGATGTAGGGCCGGCCATCGTCGTGCCAGTCGCGCACGAGGAACTCGGCGGCGCGCTCGGCCACCTCGATGTAGCCCGGCTCGCCCGTCGCCGCCGCGTAGAACGCGTAGGACAGCGCGGTCGTGCCGGTCGCGATGCTGTAGATCCATTGGGCGTGATGCCCGGCCAGCCAGCCGTTGGTGAACCCGCCGCTCGGCTGTTGAAACTGCGGCGCCCAGATGTCGAGGTATTTCTTGACCGCCGCCCGGTAGCGCGCCTGCCGTTCGCCCGTGGCGTAGCGGATTGCAAAGGCCAGCGCCGACACCGTGCTGCCGATGTCCGCCAGATTCATCCAGGTCTTGGCCCGGATGGCGTCCAGCTCAACCGCGGGCAGGGATGCCAACTCGCCGCGGCCTTGATACGCCTGCGGGAAGCCGCCCTCCGGCATCTGGTCGAGCACGAACAGATCGAGCACCTCCTCGGCTGCGACGCGATAACGCGCCTCCCCGAAGATTTTGCTGCCCGCCAAGAGCGTGCGGATCGGATACGCCGAAGTATACCACCAACGCCGGTCTCCCTCGGGATCGCCCAAGAAGCCATCGGCCCGGCGGTGCGCCATCAGCCACTCGCACACCTCGCGCAGCGCGGCGCGGGGATCGTCGCGGCCACCCGCCAGCAACTCGGCGGGCGCGGGCAGGATGTCGCTCGGCGCGTCGGCGAAGAGCATCTGCAACTCGGCCTCGTCCGGCCCGATCACCTCCAACGCGTTGAGCAGGAAGGTCTTGCCCGCAGACGCCTTGAAGCGCAGCGCCAACGCGCCGCCGGTGTGCGTCACGTCGGCCTGCTCCGTCACGATCTGGCCGCGGGGCACGGTGACGCCGGATAGGATCACGCGCGACTCGCCGGCGCCCATCGGCGCGCGGCCGTCCACGCTGGCGACGGCCAGGCTGAACGGCCCGTGCTCCTCCAGCGCGTCGTAGAAGCTGAGCTTGAGTCTGTAGCAACCGGCGGGCAGGCCCAGCCGCAACTCACCTTCCGGCGCTTGCACAAAGCTCAGCAGCAGCGGGTCTTCGTGGCCAGGCCGCCACACCTCCCGCGGCTCGTTGACCCACAGGACGCGCGGGGAACAATAGACCCGGCCCACGGTCAGCCAACCGGGCTTGCCATAGACTTCACAATTGCCGAAGTCGAGACGGGCGATAGAATGCATGTGTGGTTCCTTATGTTGAGTGTCGTACTTAGTATTGCGTGTTGCGTATTTCGTATTGCGTCGGCCGACTATCTTGGGCGCGTGTCGGATTCGCGGGCCAATACGCATCACGCACTACGCAATACGTCTTACCGCAGCCACCGATCCAAATTCTCGCTCACAAACTTATCGTCGTTCAGATGCGGATAGGCTGCGCAGACGCGGTCAATTTCCGCCACCTGGCCGGGCGAGAGGTCTTCACGCGGATCGAGGAGCCAGCGGCCGGCCAACAGCCCTTGTCGGCGCAGCACCTCGTGGATGCCGGCAATGCAACCGGCGAAGTTGTGCGCGGCATCGAACAGCGCAGCATTGCAATCGGTGATCTGGGACGCCAACACCCGCAGGGGCAGGCCTTGCGCCAGCCCGCCCGGCGGCGCGTGACACGCCGCCACGATCTCGGCCGCCCGCTGGGTCCACACAGCCCAATGCCCCAACAGCCCGCCAACGATCCGTAGCTTGCGCTCCGCACCACCCGCCCCCTGAGCTTGTCGAAGGGCGGCCGCTTCGGCAGGCTCAGCGCCCGTGGCAGGATGAAACTTCGACACGTCGCCGAACCGATATTCCGCCAGCAAATCCTCGACGATGTGGTCGTCGTTGCCCGTGTACAGCGCGATCTCGCCCCCGCGGCCCGAATCGGCGACGGCGCGCACGACATCGAGCGTCTGGTAGCGATTGAACGGCGCGATCTTGATGGCGACCACGCGCTCGATCTCTGCGAAACGCCGCCAAAAGCTGTAGGGGAGCACGCGCCCACCCACGGCCGGCTGCAAATAGAAGCCGAAGAGCGGAATGATGTCGGCCACGGCGCGGCAGTGCGCGAGCAGCGCAGCGTCGTCCGCATCGCGCAGCGCGGCCAGGCTCAGCAGGCCGCAGTCGTAGCCGAGCGCGACGGCCAGCGCGGCCTCGCGGCAGGCTTGGGCGGTGTCGCCCACCAGGCCGGCGACCATGACAGGTGCGGCATTGCGAGCGGTTTGCGCGGAGCAATCTCCGTCGTAGGCTTGGGATTGCTTCGGAGTCCATGACCCATGCGCACCGACTGTCCGGGCGGCTGATTCCAACACCGGCTGATACAGGCCAACCTTCGGATCATGGATCGCGAACTGGGTCGTATGCACGCCCACCGCCAGCCCGCCTGCGCCCGCATCCACGTAATAGCGGATCAACGCCCGCTGATGCCGCTCGTCGAAGCGGCGATCGGCGGTCAATGCCAGCGGGCAGGCCGGGATGACAAGGCCGCGCGCAAGCCACGCGCGAAGGGCGCGGACAGATCTATCGCTCATCAAAACCGTCCATCTCGCGCCTGGAACTTCGTCGGCTTGCCCAGCGTGGGGCCGCCGCGCCGCACCCAATCAGCCACCCACGCGACCATTTGCCCCAGGCCGACGCGCGGCAGCCCGAACAGCGCGTGCGCCCGTCCGGCGTCGTTGAGGAGCGCATCCCCCTGCTCGGCGCCCATCAGGAGCGGCGCACGGCCCAACAGGCGGCCAAACTCACCCGCCAGCGCCCGGATCGCGACCGTCTCCGGCCCGGTCAGGTTGAGCACGCGCGGCGGATTCTCGACCACGGCCAAGGCACGCAAGGCGACCGCGTTCGCGTCCCCTTGCCAGATCACGTTGGCGTACCCCATCGCCAGGTCAATCGGCGCGCCTGACCACACCTTCTGGGCGATGTCCAGCAGCACACCGTAACGCATCTCGACAGCGTAGTTCAGGCGCAGGATCACCCCCGGCGCGCCGAACTGCCGGGCGAAATGCGCGAACACCCGCTCGCGCCCCAACACGCTCATCGCGTATTCGCCGACCGGTGCGGGCGGGGTCTCCTCGGTGCAGCCGCCGGATGCGACCGGGCAGAACGGATAGACGTTGCCGCTGGAAAAAACCACAAACCGCGAACGCGGGAAACGGTTGACGACACGTCCGGGCAGATAGGCGTTCATCGCCCACGTTTCGGCTTCACGCCCCGTCGCGCCGAACTTCATCCCGGCCATGTAGATGACGTTCGCCGCGTCCGGCAGGGCAGCCAGCGCGGCCTCGTCCAGCAGGTCGCAGGCGATGGTCTCAACCCCGGCGGCGGCCAGTAGAGATGTTGCATGTAACGTATCTACTGGCCGCGCCGCGAAACGCGAGACGCCGATGATCCGCTTGCAGATGCCCGCCTCATCGCAGGCGCGGCGCGCAAGGACTGCCAGCGATGGCTCCATCTTCCCGCCGACGCCCAGGATCAGCAAATCGCCGGGGAGCGCGGCCAGCACGGCGATCACCTCCGGCGTCGGGCGTGCGAGAAACGCATCGAGCGCCGCGATAGACGGAAAGAAGGCGGGCAATTCGCTATTCGCCATTCGCCGATTCGCCTATTTGCACAACTCCACCACCCGCATCACCCGCCGCACACTTTCCGGCGTGACCCGCAGCGCCGCGCCCTCGCGCAAGGTGCGATACAGGTGGCGGTAGTAGATCACCGTCATGCCGTGGAAGCCTGGCGGTGTGTCCGCATCCGGCGGCGGCGCCTGCCACGTCTCCTCGATCAGTTGCAGATCGTCCCGGTTATAGCTGCGATCGGGCGTCGGTTCGGTGCTCAGGCTGCGCGGGTTGGCCTCCGCGGGCACGAAGTACTTCCAGCGCAAGCTATCGTAGTTGCCCGCCAACGTGCCTTGCGTCCCCATCACCAGCCACGGCTCCTGGGCATAGGCGCACGCGCCGATCAGCTCGAAATCCACCAGCGGCGCGCCGGGGGCGGTCAGGATGATCTTGAAACTATCCTCCGCATCACCCACGGCCAGGGCATTCGTGGCGCGGTAAAAGACCTCCGGCTCGACAGGCGTTTCGCTGCCGCTCGCCAGATCCATGAGTTGCAGCGCCTGGTCGAGGTAATGCACGCCGTTGTTGCGCAGTTGGCCGCCGGCGAAGCCCTTCAACGTCTGCCAATCCCAGCGCCGCGAGAACGAATGCACCGTCATCTTGATCTGGAACACGCGGCCGAGCACGCCGGAAGCGATCAGTTCGCGCACCTTGAGATAGCTCGCCTCGCCGCGGCGATTCTGGAACATCGTCAGGAGCGAACCGGTGCGCCGGGCCGCGGCGAGCATGGCATCGGCATCGCCCAGGTTCGCGGCCATCGGCTTCTCGCACACGACGGCCTTGCCCGCCTGCAACGCGGCGATGGTGTAGACCGCGTGCAGATAGCTGGGCGCGGCGACGATCACCAGCTCGACTTCCGGGTCGGCCAGCAGGTCGGCGTAAGATGCGTAGGCGTGACAGTCGAAGTCCTGCTCGGCCTCTCGGCGCCGCGCCTCGATCAGGTCGGCCACCGCGACGATCTGGTATTGGTCGGGCAAATACTTCAAGCCCTGCGCATGGATGCTCCAGCCGCTGCGGCCCAGGCCGATGATGCCCACGCGAACGGGAGATGTGTTCATAAATCCTCCAAGAAATCAATTAAGTCAGGCGCACGCTCTCTCAACGGTTCAGAGCGAGCAGCGCGGCCAAGCCGGCCACGGCACATGCGCCGAACTGAAACACGGCGAAAACGACAGTCCAGACCACGCGCAGCGCAGTTCCAAAAACAGGTCGCGTGCGGCGAACGATAAAGGCGACCGC
>CAZYHE010000012.1:2964-10946 GCA_964647225.1 uncultured Anaerolineales bacterium | reverse complement strand
CAAATAGTGGTTCTTGTTGCTGATCGGCGCGCCCCCTGAGCCGGGCCGAAGGGCGCCGCCGAACATCTCCGTCAACACCGCGTGCTGGCCCCGGAAGTTGGCCTCGCCCCACGGCCGATCCACCGAAAACGAATCGTAGTGCATCGCCAACTCATGCCCAGCGTCCCGGATCGCCGCGATGACCTCCGGCGGGTAGCCCGGCAGGATCACGCACCAGGTCGAGTGAATCTGCGCTTCATCCAGCACTTCGAGGAGCCGCAGGGCGAGTTGGGGATCGTTGAGATCGGTATCGTGCGAGATTTCCCCCAGGGCCGGCAGGTTGCGCGGGTAGAGCCAGAGCAGCGGCAGCGCCACCTCCTGCGCTTCGGCCATGTGAAAGATGGCGCGCAGGAGCAGTTCGCGCCACAGGTCAGCGATCGGCTGCATGAACGCATTCAGGCCCGGCGCGCCGGGCACAGGCTGGCGGTCGAAGATCCAGTCGAGGGTCAAGCCGTCGTCGGCCTTGAGGATCGTGTCGCAGATCGGCCCCGTGCCATCCGGCGCGGCGATGCCGTCGCGGGTGATGGCGATGCCCTGCTGGATGCGCACCACCGTCCCGGTCAGATCGGGCGCGATGAGCAGACAACGGCCCCGACCAACCCGGCGCTCGACCACGGCGGCGCGCTCGGTGGGCCGCTGGTGCGCGTCGAGCACGCGCGCCAGGACATCCCCTTCTCGCGCACCACCGGCAGGGAAGACGGAGATTCCGTTGAAAAAGTGCAGCGGGAGGCTGATGTGGCCTAGCAATGCATGGGAGGAGCTGGGGGCAGGGTCAACCGCCAGGTAGCCTTCGCCCAGGTTGCTGGCGAAACCGTAGAGCTTGAAAGCGGGCGGCTCCACTTCCACGCCGAAAAGCTGGGCCAGGCCGCACACCCCGCCGATGCTGATCCACGCGCCGCCGGCCT
The DNA here is from genome assembly GCA_964647225.1 of uncultured Anaerolineales bacterium. Taxonomy (GTDB): domain Bacteria; phylum Chloroflexota; class Anaerolineae; order CG2-30-64-16; family CG2-30-64-16; genus CAZYHE01. Next base: position 10,002 of record CAZYHE010000012.1, on the reverse strand, counting down.
CGACCCAGGCCGCCAACTGCTCCCGCAGCGCGGGCGGTGGTTCGGTCTCGCCCACGGTGAGCAGGATGCGCAGCCCCGGCAGACGCGCAGGCAAATCTTCCGGGGCCAGCCGCTCGTAGCCCAGACCCGCGTGGCCCAGGATTTCGTGAACGTAGTGCCCGTAAGCGGTCAGGTAGTGGGTGTAGCGCGGCGTGTCCCAGACGCAAACGCCGAAGGAGGCGGTGGTTGATGGTTGGCTCATGCCGGCGCGACCTTTTGTGGGATGGGTGAGATCATCGGTGAGTGAGGAGGCCAGGCGCGTCAAGCCCCACCCTGGCTGCTAAACACAAGTCGTGGCGTGCGCCTCGGTGTGCCGAGGCGCACGCCACGAGCCATTAAGTATGGCCCCAGACCTTTAGGGTCTGCGAGACCCTAAAGGTCTGGGGTCCCATTATGCGCTCTCGATCGCCTTCTTGATCGCGTCCAGATCGCCGGTCATGGCCTTGTAGGCGCGGTTGGCCTCATCCTTCATGGCCTGACCACCCTTCTCCATGTACTCCTTGACGAAGTCGCCCCACTTGTCCATGCCCTTCGCGCCGGTGATGAAGTCTACTTCCCACTTGCTCTGGAGCAGTTGCAGTTCCGGCCCGATCTTGGTCACGTCCGGGTTCATGAAGACACCCAGGTCGCGCACGTGCTTCTGAGTCGTCGTGCCAGCCTTGGCATACTTGGTGATATCTTCGTAGTCCTTGCGCTGGAAGGTCTTCCACACCTCGATGTTGGATGGCGTGAGGATGCCGATGGAGGTGCCGAGCTTGGCGCGATCGGTTTCCTTCTTGATCTGCGGCACACCATACGCATCCCGCTCGGAATCCGTACCTTCCTTGCCGTAGCGGATGTAGTAGGCGAAGTCCTTGTCGGTGCCGGCGAAATCCCAGAACTCCATGATCTTCGCCATCTTGGCCGCGTCAGTCGCCAATTGCTTGCCGAAGCGGACCGGCGGATTGGCATAGCCCCAGCCGTGATAGCCGAAGTCACCCTTTGGCCCCTTGGGTGCGTAGGCCATCGCGATCTTGCCGCCGGCGTCCACCACGCAGTCGAACAACTCACCGCCCTTGTAGAGGCGATACCAGGTGGCGACATCGGTGACCATCGTCTTGCCCTGGCACCAGGTATTGACGCACTGCTGCCAGCCAGAGGTGATGAACTCGGGATGGATCAGGTTCTTCTTGTACCAGGTCTGTAGCGTAGTCAGGGCATCCTTGGCGCCATCCATCACGATGCCGTAGTCCACGCCCGACTTGTCAGCGCGCTCCATCCAGTGCAGGGGGAAGACCCCGTATGCGCCGAAGACGTTGGCAAACATCATCTGCGGAGCATCCTTCGCCCGGGTGATGACGCCGTATTGGTGCAGCTTCTGCGCCACAGCTTTCGTCATGGCGTCTTCCATCTCGACCAGCGTCTCGGGCGGCTTGGTCATGCCGACCTTTTCGAGCGAGTCGAGGCGCCAGCCCTCGGTGAAGGGGATCAGGTTGTTGGGGCCCATCAACGGCAGGCCGTAGTTCTTACCTTTGAAGTTGGCGCCGAGCCAGGCCATGATGCTGTAGTCATTCAGATTCTTGAAATACTTGGGCATGTTCTTCTTGTACGTGGCATACGGCACTTCGGCCACGATGCCCTGCTCGATGAGCGGCGTGCCGGGCTGTTCATAGTGGAACACATCCGGGATGTCACCGGCGGCGAACCGGGTGGCGTAGATATCCTTGGCCTGGAAGCGCTCGATCCAGATGAAGTTCAGGTCGAAGTTGAATTTGTCCTGGATCGCCTTCAGGATCGCGGAGTCCGGGTTGGCAGCCGGGTCCTGCGCCGACATCACGAAGATGCCGTAGTTGATCTTGACGCGGGGTGCGGGCGGCGGAGCCTTGGTCGGCTCAGGCGCCTTGGTGGCGGCCGGGGCCGCAGTGGGCGCCGGGGCCTTCGTCGCTTCGGGCGCTTTGGTCGGCTCGGGAGCCTTGGTCGGCTCCGCAGCCTTGGGCGCGGCCGGGACCGCAGTGGGCGCCGGCGCGGGTTGTGCGCAGGCCGCCAACAGGACACCTGCGCCGGAGCCTGCCGCAATCAGAAAGCGGCGGCGAGACAACTTCGTGGGATTCATAGACTTTTCCTCCTAGTGAGATTGCCTGTTCAGGCTGTGGACTCCCTGTTTCCTTGTTTCCCTGTCTACTTGTCTACTTGTCTACTTGTCTACTTCATCCTTTCACCGACCCCTGCAAAAGGCCCTGAATGAAGTAACGCTGGGCGAACGGGTAGACCAACAAGATTGGGACGGTCGTAACGATCAGCAGCGCGGCTTTCACCGTCTCTTCGGTGGGACGGGAGATAATGGAGCCCATCTCCTGGCCCGGTTGCATGCCCATGTTGAGCAGGTCGGTATCCAACAAGACGCGCCGGAGCAAGATTTGCAGCACATACTTGCTCTTGTCGGTCATATAGATCAGCGCGTCCAGATACGCGTTCCAGTGGTTGACAGCCGTCCAGAGGGCGATCGTCGCCAGGATCGGCTTGGAGAGCGGCATCACGACCTTCCACCAGAGGGTGAAGTCGTTCGCCCCGTCAATCTGCGCCGCTTCCTGAAGCTCCTGCGGCATCCCGGAGTAGAAATTACGCACGATCACCAGATAGTAGGCCGCCAGCCCCGGCAAGATCAGCACCAGCGGGTTGTTGATCAAGCCCAGGCCGCGCACCCACATATAAGTAGGGATCAGGCCGCCGCTGAAAAACATCGTAAAGACGAAGACGCCGGTGAGCACACGCTTGAGCGGCAGGTCGCGCCGCGAGAGGGGATAGGCCGTCAAAGAAGTGATCACCACGCTGAACCCCGTGCCGACCACCACGCGGAACAGCGTGTTCATGGCCGCCGTGCCCAGTTCCTTGGAGCGCAGCACCACACGATAACCGTCAAGGTTGATGGGCCACGTCCACAGCCTGAATCCGCCGACCAGGGCCGCCTGGCGGGTGCTGATGGACATGACGAACTGATCCCAAAACGGGTAGAACATGGCAATGACCAGGATAAGGATGCCCAGATAGCAGAAAAACACCAGTAACCTGTCGGTCAGCGTATCGTACCGGTCGAACATACCAACTCCTTCAGAACCCGTCTACCACAACGCGTAATAGCGATCACTCATGCGCCGGGCGATCTCGTTCACCACCACGACCATGACCAGGCCCACCGCGGATTTGAAGAAGCCCACGGCGGCGGCAAACGAATACTTCAGGTCTGCCAGCCCGGTGCGGTAGACGTAGGTGTCAATGATATCCGCCGTCTGATACACCTGCACGTTGTACATGTTGAACACCTGGTCGAAACCGGCGTTCAGGATCCCCCCCATGCGCAGGATCAGCATGAGCGCGGCGATGGGCAGGAGTGACGGGATGTTGATGTAGAGTATACGCTGGATGCGCGTGGCGCCATCCACCACGGCGGCCTCATGCAGGGTCGGATCAACGCCCGACAATGCGGCCAGATAGATGATCGCGCCCCAACCGATCTCCTTCCAGATTTCGCTGGCGATCAGGACGACGCGAAACCAGCCGGGATCAGCCATGAAGTAGATGGGGCGAATGCCGAGAAACTTGAGGAATTGGTTGATCACGCCCGTCGAAGGGGAGAGCATCGCGGTGATCAGCGCGGCAAAGACGATCCAGGAGACGAAATGCGGCATGTAGCTGATCGTCTGCGAGGCGCGCTTGAAGATGCCATTGCGCAGCTCGTTGAACAAGATCGCCAGCAAAATCGGTGCGGGGAACCCGAAGGCCAGCTTCAGAAAGCTGATGAGCAGCGTGTTGCGCAGGGCATTGACGGCGCTGGGATTGCTGAAGAATTCCTGAAAATGCTTCAGCCCCACCCACGGGCTGCCCCAAATCCCCTTGGTCACCTGGAAATCCTGGAAAGCCATCAGCAGGCCATACATCGGGCCATAGTTGAAAATGAGGATCAGCAGCAGACCGGGCACCAGCATCAGGAGCAAGACACGCGCCGCGACGACGCGCTGCCAGAACGATCTACGCCCGGCTCCTGGCACGGCGACCCGGCCTACACGCAAAGCAACACTGGACATGATCTTGCCTTCTTCAGGGGTAAAGTATCCCGGCGCCTTACAGCGGAGTGAGCCGGATCGCGAAGCAACGAGAGTATAGCATCCCTTCCCTACTGTGTCAAAAACCTCTTTCGCGTGGGAATCACAGAGCCTGGGATGCCGTGACTCAACCGAAACCCAACCCGATCTTTATCGAATCTTGACACGGTTACGGTAGAGTACAGACAACAGGCGAGCGGACGAAACGAGATCAACTGAAACGGAGGTACAGAGACAGGCATGAAGGGAAAGAAGTGGGTCGCAGTCGTGGGCGCGCTGGCGCTCTTCGTCTTGGTTGGGGCCATGGTGGTCGGCACGGTGTCTGCACAGTCCACCACGCCGACGCCGGGGCCGGGTGGGCTGCTCGACAAGTTCAGCCGGGGCTTCGGCCCCTGGGGCGGTTCCAACAGCCAATTCGACGCCATCGCGAAGGCGTTGAACCTGACACCGACGCAGTTGTTCGAGCAACTGCACAGCGGCAAGACCCTGGATGAGATCGCCAAAGCGCAAGGTGTGGATCTGACGAAGGTGCAAGAAGCGGCCAACGCCACCCGCCTCCAAGCCATGAAGGACAGTGTTGCGCAGGCCGTGAAAGACGGGAAGATGACGCAGGCGCAGGCAGATTGGCTCTTGCAGGGGATCGAGAAGGGCTACATGCCGGGCGGCCGCGGCGGGCTTGACTTCGGCGGCCGGCACGGCGGGATGCGCAGCTTCGGCGGCAAGGGGCTTCAGAAGACGCCGAGCACCCCGGCCCCCGGCACATCATCCTGAAGCCGGCGACATAGGCTCGCCGGCCCAAAATCAACCGAGGACGCTCACCTGATGGATAGGGGGAACGAAAGTCATGGCTTTCGTTCCCCTTTTGCTTTATAGAACAGACATTTGCGCAAGCGCGCCATCCCGGCTAAGATGATGACCGTGGCAAAGTACAGATCGCAAGGCAGGGTGAAGGATATGAACCGCACCATCCTGGTCGTAGATGATGACCGCAAGATCGTTGACCTGGTGTCGCTCTATCTCAAACGCGACGGCTACAACGTGCTGACCGCCTACGACGGCCAGGAAGCCCTGGAAGTAGCGCGGCGCAAGCAACCGGCCCTGATCGTCCTCGACCTGCTCTTGCCGGAACTGGATGGCGCCGACGTGTGCCGCCTGCTGCGCGCCGAGTCGCAGGTGCCGATCATCATGCTCACCGCCCGCAGCACAGATAACGACAAGCTGAACGGCCTGGATCTGGGCGCGGATGATTACATGACCAAGCCGTTCAACCCGCGCGAGCTGATGGCGCGCATCCGCGCGGTGTTGCGCCGCGCCCTCCCCGCGGAAGAGCCGGTCGCCGATCTGGTGTTCGGCGACCTGACCGTGAGTTTCCTCCGCCACGAGGTGCTGTTGCGCGAGCAGCCCGTCACCCTGACACCGACCGAATTTCGCCTGCTGGAGACGCTGGCGCGCGAGCCGGGCCGCGCGTTCTCGCGCGCCGATCTGCTGGACCGGATCTTCGGGTACGATTACGAAGGGGTCGAACGCACGATTGACGTGCATGTTATGAACCTGCGTCGCAAGATCGAACCAGCGCCGAGCCAGCCGCGCTACATCGGCACCGTGCCGAGCGTCGGCTATCGCTTCGAGGGCCGCGCCGGGGAGAGGCATGATGTGGCATAGTCTGCGCTTCCGCCTCCTGGCCGGCATCATCCTGGTCGTGCTGATCGCCGTCGGCGTGACCGCCGTGGTCGCCAGCCAACGCACGGCCGGCGAATTCCACCGCTATGTCGCGGATCGCGGCGACATGCGCTATCGCCGGTTCGCCGACCTCCTGATACGCGCCTATGGACGGACCGCGCTCTGGGATGACGTGCAGGCCGAAGTCGAACGGATGGCCCAGATGAGCGGCCAACGCGTCGTCATCGCCGACACCGACGGGCGGATCGTCAACGATTCCGAACGGGCGCTGATCGGCCGCGCCATTGGCGCAGACTGGACGCCTTCGGTCATCCTGACCGTACGCAACAGCCGGGTCGGTTATCTCTACATTGACCCCACGACCGGGCCATCCGCGGCCGACGTCGCCTTTGTTTCAGCCATCAACCGCTCCGTGCTCTTGGGCGCGCTCATTGCCGGCCTGGCCGCCGTCCTCATCACGCTCGGCCTGTCCGTCCGCATCCTGCGGCCGATCGAGCGCCTCACGGTCGCGGCCCAACGCATGGAAAAGGGCGATCTGGCGGTGCGCGTGCCGGTGGAATCGGCCGACGAGATCGGCCACCTGGCGCACGCCTTCAACGCGATGGCAAGCAGCCTGGCCCAGCAGGAACAACTGCGCCGCAACATGGTCGGCGATGTCGCGCATGAGCTGCGCACCCCGCTGACCAATCTGCGCGGCTATCTGGAAGCCGCGCGCGACGGCCTGCTGACCCCCGACGCGGCCCTGATCACCAACCTCCACGAAGAGACGATGCTCCTCAGCCGCCTAGTCGCCGATCTGCAAGAGCTGGCGCAGGCAGAAGCCGGGCAACTGACCCTCGTGCGCCAGCCCACCGCGCTGCCGGCGGTCATCGCGCAGGCGGCCGCCATGCTCCAGCCGCAGGCCGAAGCGAAGGGCGTGGCCCTGGACAGCGAGCTGCCGGCCAGCCTGCCCCTCGTGGATGTGGATCCCGAACGCATCGGGCAGGTGCTGCGCAATCTGTTGAACAACGCCATCGCACACACGCCCGCCGGCGGCCGCATCGCGGTCACGGCTGCCCGCAGCGGTCTCATGGTCGCGGTCTCGGTGCGCGACACGGGGAGTGGCATCAAACCGGAAGACCTGCCCCACGTCTTCGACCGTTTCTACCGGGCCGACCGGTCGCGCGCGCGCCAGACCGGCGGCGCGGGGCTGGGCCTGGCGATTGCCCGGCACCTGGTGACGGCCCACGGCGGCGCGATC
>CAZYHE010000012.1:0-2864 GCA_964647225.1 uncultured Anaerolineales bacterium | reverse complement strand
GCGCAGACCGCGGCCAACGCGCCGGAGCGCACGATCGAGAACAAAGGCTCCGACACGCTGGTCAACCTGGCGCTGGCCTGGGCCGAGGCCTACATGCAGACGCACCCCCGCCTCCGCATCAGCGTGACGGGCGGCGGCACGGGTACTGGGATCGCGGCCATGCTCAACGGCACGGTGGATATCGCCAGCGCCTCGCGCGAGATCAAGGCCGAAGAACTCAAGGCCGCCAAAGACAGGGGTCTGGCGCCCCAGCAGTTCACCGTGGCCGGCGACGCCATCGCCGTGATCGTCAACCCCAGCAATCCCGTGCAGACGCTCACCTTGCCGCAGATCTCCGACATCTACACCGGCAAGATCACCAACTGGCGCGCGGTCGGTGGCGAGAACCGCCCCATCGTGCTGCTGTCGCGCGAATCCAACTCCGGCACGTATGTCTACTTCCTCGAAAACGTTGTCCGCCTGGGCAAGAAAAGCGATCTGCTCTTTTCCCCGGACACGCTGCTCATGCCCTCGTCGCAAGGGATCGGCACGGAGGTGAGCCAGAACCCGAATGCCATCGGCTATGATGGGCTGGGCTACGTCACCCCCGATCTGAAAGTGATCGCCGTCGCCGTCAGCGCTGCAGGGCCGTATGTCCTCCCCTCGCGGGAGACGGTCCACGCCGGCACGTACCCGATCGCCCGGATGCTCTACCTGTACACGCCGAACGAGCCAGCCAGCGATGTGAAGGATTATCTGGAATGGATCCAGGGTGAAGACGGGCAGGCGTTGGTGGCGCAATTGGGCTTCGTCCCCCTGAAATGAGAACCACCCATATGACCGCTGAAACCGCCGCGGCCGGCCCGCGGCCCCGCTGGACCGAAATCTTCATCGAGGGCTTGATCCACGTCCTCGGCTTCTCGACCATCGGTTTCGTCCTGTTGATCTTCCTTTTTCTCCTGCGCGAGGGGATCCCGGCCTTCGTGCGCGTGCCGCTCGACAACCTGTTCGGGGCGCGCTGGTACCCGACCTTCGAGATGTTCGGCACGATCCCGCTGATCCTCGGCTCGCTGCTCGTGACCGTGACGGCGGTCGTGATCGCGCTGCCGTTGGGGGTCGCCACCGCGGTGACGATCCGGGAGATCGCGCCGCCGTGGGCGCGCGAAATCCTGAAGCCAATGATCGAGGTGCTGGCCGGCATCCCCTCGGTCGTGCTCGGCTTCTTCGGCATGACCGTCATCGCGCCGCTGGTGCGCCAGGCCCTGGGCGTGCCCACCGGGCTGACCGCCTTCACCGGCGCGCTGATCCTGGCCTACATGTCGCTGCCGACGATCATCAGCGTGGCCGAGGATGCGCTGGATGCCGTGCCGATGAGTTATCGCAACGCGGGCCTGGCGATGGGCGCCACGCAATGGCAGACGATCTGGCGCGTCGTCGTGCCTGCGGCCCGGTCGGGCATCGTGACCGCCGTCATGCTGGGGATGGGCCGGGCGATCGGCGAAACGATGCTCGTGATGATGGTCACAGGCAACGCGGCGCGTGTGCCGGCCGGGCTGGCGGCCATCTTCCAGCCGGTGCGCACCATGACCGCCACCATCGCGGCCGAGATGGGCGAAGTGGCGACGGGCAGCACCCACTACCATGTGCTCTTCGGCATCGGCATCATCCTCTTCCTGGTGACATTCATCATCAATCTGGCGGCCGCGCAGACGATGTTCCGCAAGCGGCGGCAGGGAGGGTTGCGCTGATGGCCCCGCGTACTGCGCCCACGCGCCGCGAACTGACGCAACGCCTCGGCTTCGGCCTGGTGACCGCGGCCACGCTGCTGGTGGTCGTGCCGATCGTCGTGGTGCTGATCACGATCCTGGCGCGCGGCATCAGCGCGATCAACTGGGAATTTCTCACGACCATGCCGCGCGACGGCATGAAGGCCGGCGGCATCTTCCCGGCCATCGTCGGCACGCTGATCTTGATCCTGGCGACCGGCCTGGTCGCCATCCCCATCGGCATCGGCGGCGCGATCTACCTTTCGGAGTATGCGCGCGACACCTGGGCTTCCCGCGCCATCCGGCTGGCAATCATCAACCTGGCGGGCATCCCATCGGTCGTTTACGGGCTGTTCGGCCTGGGGCTGTTCGTCCTGTTCCTGGGTTTCGGCACCTCCATCCTTGCGGGCGGGCTGACGCTCGCCATCATGACGCTGCCGATCATCATCAGCGCGGCCGAGGAGGCGTTGCGCGCCGTGCCGGTCGAATTCCGCACCGTCAGCGCCAGCCTGGGCGGCACGCGCTGGCAGGGCATCCGCTACATCGTCCTGCCCCAGGCGCTCCCCGGCATCATCACCGGCGTGATCCTGGGCCTGCTGCGCGCGGCCGGCGAGACCGCGCCGATCCTGTTCACCGTGGCGGCCTTCTATCTGCCCCGCCTGCCCGGCTCGCCCTTCGATCAAACGATGGCGCTGCCCTATCACCTGTACGTCATCAGCACCCAGGTGCCGGGGATGCCGGAGGCGATCCAATACGGCACGGCGCTCGTGCTGCTGCTTCTGGTGCTCTCGATGAGCCTGGTCGCCACGATCATCCGCAGCCACTTCCGCCGCAAGCGACAGTGGTAAACCAGGTCATTGCGAGCGACTTTTGCGACACTTGCACCTGCGCACACCGACAGGTGCAGTGCAGGTGAGCAATCTCCTCTTGGGGGATTTTGTGTTGGCACCGTGGTTTGGAGGCTTCAGCCCAATGGCACTAAGATTTCACACCTGAGAGCCGAATCGGCGGCTGGTGTTTTCGCGCGAAAGCGGGTATGCTGCCTTGACTTGGGTTTTAGGAAAGGAGGCGTCCATGGCTGCTCTCGCTCAATCCGCCCGCCGACCGAGTTCGGCGGAA